>JBDHSU010000022.1:0-38043 GCA_039808325.1 Variibacter sp.
GTGTGCAGCGGTTTTCCGCCCGCATCCCGCTCTAAGTTATGAGAATCGATCACGTTCATGATTTTGGATCGATTCGACCCAAAATCATCGTGATCGAGAGCACGATCCCGAACGGGAGAACGGCGGGTTCGATTCAACGCGCTTGAATAAGGCGCGAGGCGCGCCGGGCGGCATTCGCGGCGGCGGCGGCATTAAGATCGCGTTCACCAAACCGGCCCGTTGCGCGCGATTTGCGTACCGCGATCAAGGCGCTCTTAAGCCTGTGCTGCGAGACTGGCGTCATGGTTTCCTCCGCGACGGAAAACGACGTGCGCCTCATGGCGCAACGGGTCTGGCTCCTCGTCGGCGCTTTCGCCGTGACGGTCGCCGCCGCCTATCTCGGGGTCGGACTGCGCCCCGATCTCTCCAGCAATCCGGCCCTGCTTGCCATCATCGCCATCTACGCCGGTATCGCCATTTTCTACCGCACCGTGCGCGCCGACCCGCGTCTCTATGCATCGCTCGAAGCGGCGGGACAGATGGTCCTCGTGCTTCTTCTCGGTCTGATGCTCACCTATGCCGCCGCCTGTTCGCCGCTGCCGACCCGCGACGCGCTGTTCGATTCGCTCGATCACGCCATGGGTCTCGACCGCTCCGCCTACTTCGCGGCGATCGTCGACAGCGACTTGCTGTGCAAGCTTTCCGGCTACATCTATCTCACCATCCAGCCGCAGATCGTGCTCGTGCCGTTCGCCCTGCTGATGACCGGCCATGGGCGCCGCCTGCAAACGTTCACGCTCGCGTTCGGCATCGCGCTGATGACGACGATCGTCGTTGGGGCGCTGCTGCCGTCGAGCGCGTCGCACGTCTTCGCGGATCTGCAGGCCGCCGGCTTCGACACCAGCGGCAGCCACTTCGCCACTTACGAAGCATTGCGCAGCGGCACCCGGCGCGTCGTCGCGCTCAACAAGTTCGAAGGGCTCATCACCTTTCCGAGTTTTCATGCCGCGGCCGGCGTGCTGTTCACCTGGGCTCTGTGGGTCGTGCGTCCGCTGCGCTGGCCGCTTCTCGTCGTGAACGCGGCGATGGTCGTGGTCGCGCCGATCCACGGGCCGCATTATTTCGTCGACATTCCCGCCGGGCTCGTCGTCGCGTCGGCCGCGATCCTTGTTGCCCGACGCCTCGCGCGCATCCCTGCCGCGACTTCGGCGTCGCTGCCGCAAGTCGCCGCGCCACAGCCCAGCCGGGCGTGACGATCGGTCCCGCATCCGCCGATCGGTACTTTGGAATTCAACGAAAATCCGAAGGTTGACGAAGGCCGGTTGCGTCCGGCAACTTGTGCCGTCGACGCCAGCCGCGCGCCACGCGTCCTTGCCGCTTCACATATCGAACATCTGAGATCGCATGCGGGCCGCACCGCCCGCCGGTCACAAGGAGACATCATGCGTCGCGCCCTGGCCCTTTCGCTCCTCTCCGCGCTGTCGCTCGCTGCCGTGGCGCCGCTTGCCGCTCAGCCTGCGGCCCAGAACTCCGCCCACAACCCGGCGAACGAGCCGATCACCGTCGAGCTCAACGCCGCCGAGCCGGCGCAGAACAAATGCCGCGTCGCTTTCGTCATCGCAAACAAGGGCGCGACCGCCATCGAAAGCCTCAAGCTCGATCTCGCGATCTTCAATCGCGACGGCGTCGTGCAGCGTCGCATCGTCACGGAGATGGCGCCGCTGCGCCGCGCGAAGACGATCGTGAAGACCTTCGAACTCGAGAACGAGTGCGGACACATCGGCTCGATCCTCGTCAACGACGTCACCGCCTGCACGCCAGGCGATGCCGCGTCCTGCCTCGATCGCCTGACGCCGTCGTCGAAGGTGGGGGAGATCAAGTTCTACAAGTAGCCTTTCCGCCACGGCGCGTTGCGAATGCCGCGGCCAAGGCGGTGTTGTGATGCAGCAAGACACCGACCGCTTCGTCGTCGTCACCGGCGGGCCCGGCGCCGGCAAAACAACGCTCGTCGACGCGCTCGAGCGTGAAGGCTATGCCCGCACCATCGAGGCCGGGCGTGCGATCATCCGCGAACAATCGGAGCAGGGCGGCAGCGCGCTGCCCTGGGTCGATCCGGTCGCCTTCGCCGCGCGCATGTTCGAGTGGGAGCTGCGCTCGTATCGCACGGCGCGGGCGCATCCCGGCATCACGATCTTCGATCGCGGCCTTCCGGATTTGATCGGCTATTACGCCCTCATCCGCCGCGAAATGCCGGACGACGTCCGCCGCGCGGCCGAGATTCACCGCTACAACGGCCGCGTCTTCATCGCCCCGCCGTGGCGGACGATCTTCGCGCAGGACACGGAGCGCAAGCAGGACTTTTCCGAGGCGGTGGGAACGTACCTCGCCATGGTCGGCGCCTACGCGGCCTGCGGCTACGAGCTTGTGGAACTGCCCTGCGTGACGGTCGCGGAGCGCGTGCGCTTCGTCCGCGATCGGATCGGCCCGACACGAACCTCATCCTGAGAAGGCGGCAAGCGCCCTCTCGGAATGTCGGTGTTCGCCGCGTGACGGAAAAACTTCCACACTCGCGTCACAAGCGGCGCGCCTGATCGTCATGGGAGCATGGACTCCCAAGACGAAAGGACCACGTCATGAACGACGCCTCCGTCGCCCGGTACGACAACACCAAGCCGGTGCCGTACGAGCAAACCAATCCCGATATCCTGCAGGCCATGGTCGCGGCGAGCGCCGTGATCAAGAATCAGGACCTGGACCGCGCGCTTGTGCATCTCGTGATGCTGCGCGCCTCGCAGATCAATGGCTGCGCATCCTGCGTGAAGATGCACACCAAGGAGGCGAAGGAGGACGGCGAGGCCGAGGAGCGGCTGGAGCGGCTGATCGTCTGGCGCCACGTCAGCGATTTCGACGAGCGCGAGAAGGCGGCGCTGGCGTGGACGGAGTCGCTTACCGAATTCGACCGGAGAGAAAACCTCGGTCCGCTGCGCGCCCGCTTGCGGACGCATTTCAGCGACAAGCAGATCGGCGCGCTCACCTCTACGATCGCGCTGATCAATTTCTGGAACCGAGTCCAAATCTCGAGGCACTGATGCCCGACCGTTCCGGAGACCATGCGTTCGAACAGGCGAGGCCGGCATTGCTCGGCCTTGCTTACCGCATTCTCGGCTCGCGCGCCGACGCCGAGGACGCGGTGCAGGACACGTTCCTGAAATGGCGGCGCGCGGAGCACGGCACGATCGGAAATCCACGCGCGTGGCTCGCCACGACCTGCACACGCCGTGCGATCGACATGCTGCGCGCCGCGTATCGCAGCCGCGTCGACTATGTCGGCGCCTGGCTGCCGGAGCCGATCGAAACGTCGATCCTCGCCGACGCCGGCGACGACGCGCCGCTCGCGGCATCGCTCAACACCGCGTTCATGCTGATGCTCGAACGCCTGACGCCGAAGGAACGCGCCGCCTACCTGCTGCACGAGATCTTCGAGTTCGACTATCCGCAGATCGCGCAGACGCTCGACATCCGGGAGACGGCGTGCCGCAAGCTCGTCTCGCGCGCCCGCGCCAACATCGATAAGGCGCAGGTGCGCCACGTCACGCCCGTCGACCAGCAAGAGAAGCTGCTCGCCGCGTTTGAGACGGCGATCGTGAGCGGCGACGCCGCGCCGTTTGCGGCGCTCCTCTCCGACGACGTCGCCCTCAGCGCCGACAGCGGCGGCAAGGTTCCGGCCGTCATGCGGACGCTGCGCGGCAAGGACGAGGTGGTCGCTTTCATCGCGGCCGTCGGCGAGCGCTTTTGGCGCCGGCAGCGACGCATCGCCACCGATCTCAACGGCGGCCGCGGCGTGATCTTCAAGGACAACGACGGCATCGTCGCCGCGCTTTCCTTCGCCTACGACGCGCGGGGCAAGGTCACGAACATCTTCGCCATGCGCAATCCCGACAAGCTCGCACGCTTGGACGAGGTGGCGGTCAAGTCGTGATCTGAGCTGAGAACCAGATAGAAAAAAGGCCGAGACAAACGGCCGCGCCCGTCTTCGGCGGGCTATGCCCGGCCGTCACGAACGAAAGCTGAGAAGTCCGTCAGTTACGTATTCATGCTCTCGAAGAACTCGGCGTTGGTCTTCGTGTTGCGCAGCTTGTCGAGCAGGAAGTCGATCGCGTCCATCGTCCCCATCGGGTTGAGGATGCGCCGCAGCACGTACATCTTCTTGAGCACGGCCGGCTCGGTGAGGAGTTCCTCCTTGCGCGTGCCCGAGCGCGTGATGTCGATCGCCGGGAAGGTGCGCTTGTCGGCGACCTTGCGGTCGAGGATGAGCTCGGAGTTACCCGTGCCCTTGAACTCCTCGAAGATGACTTCGTCCATGCGCGAGCCGGTGTCGATCAGCGCCGTGGCGATGATGGTGAGCGAGCCGCCTTCCTCGATGTTGCGCGCGGCGCCGAAGAAGCGCTTCGGGCGCTGCAGGGCATTGGCGTCGACGCCGCCCGTGAGCACCTTGCCGGAGGACGGCACCACGGTGTTGTAGGCGCGCCCGAGACGGGTGATCGAATCGAGCAGGATCACGACGTCGCGGCCATGTTCGACCAGGCGCTTCGCCTTCTCGATCACCATCTCGGCGACCTGCACGTGGCGCGAGGCCGGCTCGTCGAAGGTCGAGGAAATCACCTCGCCCTTCACCGAGCGCTGCATGTCGGTCACTTCCTCCGGCCGCTCGTCGATGAGCAGAACGATGAGGAAGCATTCCGGATGGTTGGCGGTGATGGCGTGCGCGATGTTCTGCAGGAGCACCGTCTTGCCGGTGCGCGGCGGCGACACGATCAGCGCGCGCTGCCCCTTGCCGATCGGCGCGACGATATCGATGACGCGCGCGGAGAGGTCCTTCTTGGTCGGGTCCGCGTGCTCCATCCGCAGCCGCGTCTCGGGATAGAGCGGCGTCAGGTTGTCGAAGTTGATCTTGTGCCGCGCCTTGTCCGGGTCCTCGAAGTTGATCGTATTGACCTTGAGCAGCGCGAAGTAGCGCTCGCCGTCCTTCGGGGAGCGGATGTCGCCCTCGATCGTATCGCCGGTGCGCAGGCCGAAGCGGCGGATCTGCGAGGGCGAGACGTAGATGTCGTCGGGGCCGGGCAGATAATTCGCCTCCGGCGAGCGCAGGAAGCCGAAGCCGTCGGAGAGAACCTCGACGACGCCTTCGCCGATGATGTTGACCTCCTTCGCCGCGAGCTGCTTGAGGATCGCGAACATCAGCTCCTGCTTGCGCATGGTGCTGGCGTTCTCGATCTCGTGCTCTTCGGCGAAGACGAGGAGTTCGGCGGGAGTCTTGGATTTAAGGTCTTGAAGTTTCATTTCCCGCATACGGGGAGTCCTTGGGTGAGCGGGTCGCTGATGGATACAGAGGCGACGTCAAGCTCTCGTGAGGGAATGACCGCAGGTCTTGGGAGGTGACGCCCGGAAGGGCTCTCCACACCCGATGCGTCGGCCGGTCAAACAATACACCGGACTCGAAGGGCATCCGCCTGCGTTCGGGAGGATGCAGCAACATAGGGAAGTTCGGGATTTTCCGCAAGAGGGCGTAAAAGTATACGCTGAGTTCTTTCCGTCACCCTGAGGTGCGAGCCGACGGTGTCGGCGAGCCTCGAAGGGCGACGGCCCAGAATACCCGGCCATCCTTCGAGGCTCGCTTCGCGAGCACCTCAGGATGACGGAGAAATGCCCTGGGCTGCGCCCCTCAGAACGGTTTCACGATCACCATGATCACGATGACGATAAGCAGGACGGTGGGTATCTCGTTCATCAGGCGCCAATGCGTGGCCGAACGGGTGTTGCGGTCCTCGGCGAAGGCGCGGCGGGCCTGACTGAAATAACCGTGCAGCCCCGACATCGCCAGCACGGCCGCCAGCTTGACGTGGAACCAGCCGCTCGAGAACCAGCCGCCGTCCCAGGCCAGCCACAAGCCAAGCAGCCAGGCAATAACCATGGCCGGGTTGATGATGCCCTTCAGGAGCCGCCGCTCCATGATCTTGAAGGTCTCGGACTGCGCCGAGCCCGCTGGCGCGTCGCAATGGTAGACGAACAGCCGCGGAAGATAGAGCATCCCCGCCATCCAGGCGATGATGGCGATGACGTGGGCCGCTTTCAGCCAGAGATACATACCAATGGTCCGATTCTAACATTTGCACCCCATTTCAGCGGGACGCTTCTGCAAATGTTAGAATCGAGGGACCACTAGCAGCTATTCGTGCTCGAGTGGAGCTTTGGGATTCGACATTCGCTTTCGGCAGGGGCGGCAAGACGGCGGCGAAGATCGAACCCGCTCCACTATCGAAACCTTCTCTTAAAAAGAATCCTTTGAGTCTTAAGGTTTGAGATTCTTAGGCGGTTGGTTAGACTCACGCCTTGCCTTCAACAATCGAACGGTGGCCGTTTCCCTTTTCCCCGCATTTCACGGTGCTGATGTTCGTGTTGCCGCGCGCGGAATTTTCGTTGCGATACAGAACGATCCGGCGGGCCGCGCAACACAGGCCGGCGCCTGTCCCGGGGATAGGCCTGCGCGATGCGGGTGGGGATAGGGTTGTCACAACAGGGAACCATGTGGACGGTTTTGGCCTCTGTCCACCGCTGCGCCTTGCGTCCCTTCCGGGGGCATGCGTTCCTCCCCATTGATTCACAGCATGTCCGCATGGTTTGGCCCGCATGGCTGACGACCGAGGAAGCTTTTTTCATCTGCATCTCGTGTCGGATGCGACCGGCGAGACGCTGATCACGGTCGCGCGCGCGGCGGCCGCGCAATACGAGAATGTGACGGCGGTGGAGCACGTCTATCCGCTGGTGCGTACCCAGAAGCAGATCGAGCGCGTTCTGGACGAAATCGAGACCTCGCCCGGCATCGTGCTCTATACGCTGCTCGATCCGGCCTTGACCGGCCGCCTCGAGGACAAGTGCCGCGAGCTCAGCATACCGAGCCTGTCCGTTCTCGGACCCGTGCTCTCGCTCCTGAAATCCTACCTCGGCGCCGAGACGACCTCGCGCATCGGCGCGCAGCACATGCTTAACGCCGATTATTTCAAGCGCATCGACGCCCTGAACTACACGATGCTGCATGACGACGGGCAGCATCTCGACAATCTCGAAGAGGCTGACATCGTGCTCACCGGCGTCTCCCGCACGTCGAAGACGCCGACGTCCATTTATCTCGCCAATCGCGGCGTGAAGACCGCGAACGTCCCGCTGATCGCCGGCATTCCCGTGCCGGCGCAGCTTGAACGGCTGGAGCGGCCTTTGGTCATCGGCCTTTTCGCAACGCCCGAGCGCATCGTGCAGATCCGGCAGAATCGCCTCCTGAGTTTGCGCGCCAGCGAGGACGACCCGTATGTGGACCGCCAGGCGGTGAGCGAGGAGATCGCGTTCTCGCGGCGGCTTTGCGCGCGGCACAACTGGCCGTCGATCGATGTGACGCGGCGTTCGATCGAGGAAACCGCGGCGGCGGCGATGGCGCTTCTGGCGGAGCGGCGCCGCCATTCCGGGACCGTGTAGATGACCTTGTGGCTGGCTCGCGAACCGCTCGTCCTGGCGTCGAAAAGCGCCGTTCGCCGCGATATTCTCGAGAACGCCGGCCTTCCGGTCGCGGTGCACCCCGCCGATATCGACGAGCGCGGCCTCGAGAGCGGAATGGGCGGAGCCGGGCCGGGGGAGGTCGCGCAGGCGCTTGCCCTGGCGAAAGCGCGGGCGGTGTCGGCGATGATGCCCGGCCGGCTGGTTCTCGGCGCCGACCAGACGCTGGCGCTCGGCGACGCCGTCTTTTCCAAGCCGGCTGACAGGGATGCCGCGCGAGCACAGCTCCAAGCCCTGCGGGACAAGACGCACACCCTGCACGCCGGGATGGCGCTGGTCGAGGATGGCGCCGAAGTGTTCGCGCATACGGGTGCCGCGCAGTTGACCGTGCGGCCATTTTCCGACGATTTCCTGGAGACTTACCTGTCGGCGGCAGGCGATGCGGTGCTGCACAGCGTCGGCGCCTATCAGATAGAAGGAACAGGAATTCATTTGTTCGACCGTATCGACGGCGACCAGTTCACGATCATGGGCCTGCCGTTGCTGCCGCTGCTGAATTTCCTGCGCGGCTGGGGGTATCTGGCGGTATGACGGGGCTCGGGAGCTCGGCCGATACGGCGTGCCGACGCGAAGCCCTCGTCCCGCGAAAGGAACTCGCATGCTGATCCTCGGTCTCACCGGCTCGATCGGCATGGGCAAATCGGCGACCGCGGCGATGTTTCGCGAGGCGGGCGTGCCGGTCCACGATTCCGACCGCGCGGTGCACCTTCTCTACGAGGGCGAGGCGGTGGCGGCGATCGAGGCCGCGTTCCCCGGGACGACCGCCGGCGGCAAGGTCGACCGCGAGAAGCTCGCGGCGCAGGTGCTGGGCAAGGCCGACGCCTTCGGGCGGCTGGAGGCGATCGTCCACCCGCTGGTGCGGCAGGTCTCGTCACGTTTTCTCGACGCCGCGAGGGCGCGCGGCGCGCGTGTCGCGGTACTCGATATCCCGTTGCTGTTCGAGACGCGCGGCGAGGGCCGGGTCGACGCCGTCGTCGTCGTCTCCGCGCCGGCGGACGTGCAGCGCGAACGCGTTCTCGGACGGCCGGGCATGACGGAGGAGAAGTTCGCCGCCATCCTCGCCAAGCAAGTGTCCGACGCGGAAAAGCGCCGGCGCGCGCACTTCGTAGTGGATACGAGCCGCGGCTTCGATTCCGCTCGCGCCCAGGTTCGTGGCATTCTCCGCTCCGTCGCGGCGATTCCCGGCCGCACCGGTCTCGCGAGCTTCGCTCGCCCCCCGGAATGACGGAAAAGAAAGTGCACGCAGCAATGCGCGAGATCGTCTTCGACACCGAAACCACGGGCCTGGATGCGCTGCAGGGCGATCGGGTCGTCGAGATCGGCTGCGTCGAGCTCGTCAATCGCTTCCCGACCGGAAAGACCTTCCACGTCTACATCAATCCCGAGCGCGACATGCCGGAGGGCGCGTTCCGCGTCCACGGCCTGTCCAGCGAGTTCCTCAAGGACAAGCCGGTTTTCGCCGATATCGCCGATGATTTTCTGACCTTCGTCGGCGACGCGACGCTCGTCGCCCACAACGCCGCGTTCGATCTCGGCTTCATCAACGCGGAGCTCGACCGTTTGGAAATGCCGGCCCTGCCGCGTGAGCGCCTGCTCGACACACTGCTGCTGGCGCGGCGCAAGCATCCGAACGGTCCCAACAAGCTCGACGACCTTTGCGGTCGCTACGGCATCGACAATTCGCGCCGCACCAAGCATGGCGCGCTGCTTGACGCGGAAATCCTCGCCGACGTCTATCTGGAGATGATCGGCGCCCGCCAGGCGCAGCTCGGTCTCGGCCAGGCGGATGCGGCTGGCACCGGCGCCGGCTCTCGCGCGGTCGTGGCGGTGCGCACCGTCGCGCTCGCGCCGCGGCTGGGCGAGGCGGAACGGTCCGCGCATCGCGCCTTCGTCGCGAAGCTCGGCGAGAATGCGCTCTGGCGCGACTATCTCGAGCCGGAGGAATTGCCGGACGCCAACGCCGCGTGACTCGCGGTACGCCGTCATCCCGGCCAGGCGAAGACGGCGTCAGCCGGCGGAGTGCGAGCCGGGATCCGGAATCCTCATCGGCTCATTTGCTCCAGCGCAGGCCGGCAAGCGCAACCTAATCCTGCTGACTTGCGGAGGCTGGGTTCCGGCTCTCGCGCCTCGCGCGCGGCCGGAATGACCAAGCAGCGTCTCAGCTCAGCGGCGCCGGCGGCTGCACTTGGCCCTGCTCCTGCTCCATCCGCTGCCGATACAGGCCGACGAAATCGATCGGGTCGATCAGCAGCGGCGGGAAGCCGCCGTTGCGCACGGCGTTGGCGACGATCTCGCGGGCGAAGGGGAACAGAAGCCGCGGACACTCGATCATCACCACCGGCTGCACGTCGGACTGCGGCACGTTCAGGATGCGGAACACCCCGGCATAGCTGAGGTCGAAGCTGAACAGGACGCTGCCCCCCGTCTCCGCCTTGCCTTCCAGCTTGAGCTCGACCTCGACGTCGGTCTCGCCCAGCGGCTTGGCGTTGACGTTGATCTGGATGTTGATCTGCGGCTGCTGCTGGGTCGGCTGCAGCGAGCGCGGCGAGTTCGGATTTTCGAACGAGAAATCCTTGATGTACTGCGCCAGCACGTTGAGCTGCGCGCCGCCGGGTGCGGCCGCCGCGGGGCCGCCATTGGTCGGAGAAGTCGCCATTTTGATCCTTCAGGCCGCCCGGCAGCCGCTGTTGGGGAATTTCCGGTTGGCTAACACAGGCCCCAGGAGCCGACAAGCGATCCGAGCCGATCCCCCGAGCGCGTTACGGCGGGCGAGGCGCCGCCTCGCCGGTGCGTCGCGAGGTCACAGTGCCCATTTGCGGCACCGGCGGGGCGGCGTCCCGGTTGGCGGCGGCAAGGGGATCGTCTAAGATTATGGCAGTGTTGGCGTTCACCCGGACGTCCTGAAGCGGAAGTCTTGCTGAAACGGAAGTCTTGGCGGCAACGCCCCTTTTTCGGCCGGGCCATATGCCTAAATAAGAATGCGGGGCGTGCGGCCTCAGCCCGTGCCGCGCCCCGCGCGAATGCACCCGGACGGCTGCCCGAGAGCGTGCGAAACGTGTTCGATATCTACACCATCATCTTCCTGGCGTTGGCGGTCTTCATTTTTCTCCGCCTGCGCAGCGTGCTTGGGCAGCGGACCGGCCGCGAGCGGCCGCCCTACGATCCGCTGGCGGCGCGCGATGCCGTGCGCACGCCCGCGAACGACAAGGTCGTGACCCTGCCGCCGCGCGGCCGCGAGACGGCCGCGGCGGAGGCCGGCGATGAAGCGGCCCCGCCGGCGAACCGCTGGCAGGGCGTCGCCGAGCCCGGGACGCCGGTCGCTGCCGGTCTCGACGCCATCGTCGGCGCCGACGCGCAATTCGACGCCAAGCATTTCATCGCCGGCGCCCGCGCCGCCTATGAGATGGTGGTCACGGCCTTTGCGGCGGGAGACCGGCGCGCGCTCAAGGACTTGCTTTCGCGCGACGTCTATGACGGCTTCGATGCCGCGATCCGCGAGCGCGAGTCGCGCGGCGAGACGGTGGAATCGCGCTTCGTCGCCATCGACAAGGCGGAAATCACCGGCGCCGAATTGCGCGCGCGCACCGCGCAAATCACGGTGCGCTTCGTTTCGCAGCTCGTTTCCGCCACGCGCGACAAGGACGGCAACGTCATCGACGGATCGGCCGATCGCGTGACCGACGTCACCGACGTATGGACGTTCTCTCGCGATCTTTCCTCGCGCGATCCGAACTGGAAGCTGGTCGCGACCGAAGCCGGACAATGACCACGACCGCCCGGGACGACCTTGTGGCGTAGATCGGCGCGTGTTGTCGTTCTGGGCCTCGCGGCGGCGCTTTGCATCCTGCCGTCCGCGCAAGGCCGGTTCGCGGCCCTCATCCCCGAATCGCAGATCGAGCCGCTGCGCTGGAGCGATCTCGACGGCTGGGATCAGGACGACCATGCCGCTGCGTTCGACGTTTTCCTCGCAAGCTGCGACGTCATCCTCGAGCGCCGCAAGCTGGCGTCGGAAAACCGGCCCATGGAAGCGGCGCTGGTCGATGTCTGCTGGGAGGCCAAGGGTCTCGGCCCGGCGCTGGAGAACGAGGCGCGCACCTTCTTCGAAACGCATTTCCGCCCGGCGCGCATCGCGCGGCTTGGCGAGAGCGAGGGGTTTCTCACCGGCTACTACGAGCCGGTGGTGGACGGCTCGCGCGAACCGACCGGCGTCTACAAATATCCGCTCTACCGTCGTCCGAAAGATCTCATCACCGGCGCGGCGCATCGGCCTGGGCGCAGGCATGGCGGCCGCGCTTCCGCCTGGCGCAAAGTCAAGGACGGCAAGCGCGAACCCTATTACGACCGCGCCGCGATCGAGGACGGCGCCCTCGACGGCAAGGGACTGGAGATCTGCTGGCTGAAAAGTCCGGTGGACGCCTTCTTCATCCAGATCCAAGGCTCCGCGCGTATCCGCCTCGAGGATGGTAGCGTGCTGCGCGTCAACTACGACGCGCACAACGGGCAGCCCTATACGCCCGTCGGCCGGATCTTGATCGAGCGCAACCTCGTGCCGCGCGAGGAAATGTCGATGGACCGCATTCGCCAATGGATGGAGAGCAACCCGGAGGAGGCGAAGGACGTGCGGCGGCAGAACAAATCGTTCGTCTTCTTCCGCGTGAAGAATCTGTCCGGAAAGGACGAAGCGGTCGGCGGGCAGGGCATTCCGCTGACGCCGCTGCGTTCCGTCGCCGTCGACGCGAAGCTGCATGCTTACGGCACGCCCTTCTGGATCGAAGCGGAGCTTCCGCTCGAGGACAGCGGCGGCGTGCAGCCGTGGCGGCATCTGATGATCGCGCAGGACACCGGCTCCGCGATCGTCGGCCCTGCGCGCGCCGACATCTATTTCGGCGCCGGTGACGCCGCTGGCCGCGTCGCCGGCCGCATCCGCCATCCCGGTCGGTTCATCATGCTAATCCCGCAAACGGCCGATCCGGCCGCGTCGGCCGCCGCGCTTCCGCTGCCGCAACCGCGGCCGGCGCCATGACGGCAAGCGACGACGATCGCCCGCGCCGCCGCCGCACGCTGTCCGGCGACGAGCGCGAATTGTGGGGTCTGGTGACGCGTACGGTCGCGCCGCTGCGAGGGCGCGCGCGAAAGCATGCCGCCGCCGTGCCGGAGGAAAGCAGCGCGCCGGCTTCTCCGCCGCCGCCACCAAAAGCGAAAGCGAAAACGAAAACGGCGGCCGTCCCTTCGCCGCCGCGCCCGCCCGCGACGAAACCCGCACCGCCGCTGGCGCCGCTCGGCCGCAAGCTCACCAAACGCGTCGCGCGCGGCAACGCCACGCTCGACGCGCGGCTCGATCTGCACGGCATGACGCAGGAGCAGGCGCATGGCGCGCTGTTGCGCTTCATCCGCACCGCGCAGGCCGACGGTGCGAAAGTCGTGCTCGTCATCACAGGAAAAGGCGTGCGCGGCTCGACCGCGGATGCGAGCGAGCGCGGCGTGCTGCGCCGCGTGGTTCCGCAATGGCTGCGGCTCGTCGAATTCCGCGCTTACGTCGTCGGCTTCGAACCGGCGCACATCACGCATGGCGGCGAGGGCGCGCTTTACGTCCGCCTGCGGCGAGGACGGTGAGCGATGCGCCCCGAAGGCGTGAGGCTCCTGATCATGCCCGCACCCGGAACCTGTGATCGATTCTCATAACTTAGAGCGGGGTGCGGGCGGAAAACCGCTCCACACTTTTCCTCATCCCGCTCTAGCCGAAGGCCGGACCCGAGTACGGGGACGACACGCGTAGAACTAAATCACCACCACGCGCGCGCCGACCGGCACGCGGCCGTAGAGGTCGATCACATCCTCGTTGCGCATGCGGATGCAGCCGGACGAAACGGCGGTGCCGATCGTCCAGGGCTCGTTCGAACCGTGAATGCGATAGAGCGACGAGCCGAGATAGAGCGCGCGCGCGCCGAGCGGATTGTCCGGCCCGCCTTTCATGAAGCGCGGCAGGTCGGGACGGCGCGCCAGCATTTCCGCCGGCGGACGCCAGTCGGGCCATTCGCGCTTGGCGGAAATTTTCTTCACGCCGGCCCAGGAGAATCCCGGCCGTCCGACGCCGATGCCGTAGCGCATCGCCTTGCCGTCGCCTTGCACGAGATAGAGGAAACGGTTCGGCGTATCGACGATGATCGTTCCGGGCTTTTCCTTGCCGGTGTATTCGACCGTCTGCTTTTCGTATTTCGGGTCGATGCGGCGCTGCTCCGGCACCACGATATGCGACGGCTCGCCGTAGGAATATGACGGGCGTTGCTCGCGTTCTTCGCTTCGCGGATCGTAGGCGTCTCCGCCGGGCGCGAATTCATGGCCGTAGATGGCGCGGCGCTGGCGGGGCCCGTTGTCGTCGCCGGTGAAGAGATATTCGATGAGGCCGCCACCCAGACCGTTGCGGCCGGCGGCATAGTTTTGCCGCCGCATGGCGCGTCCGTCCTGCTCGGCCGCGGCCGTTTGCGACACGGTATAGCCGGCGCCATAAGGTTCGGCGAAGCTCGGGGTGGAAAGCGCCGTGGCGGCGGCGAGAAGGGCGGGGAAGACGGTAAATTTCCAAACGCGCATCGACGTACTCACATTGACTCTATCGTCGGGCTGCGGCGGAAGAAACGCATCCGCCGCAACCTACTACGCGGTTAAAACTCCACGAATTGGTAAATGCGGGCGTGCGCCGGCCTACGGTCGCGGCGCTCGTTGGCGTTAACGTTTACAGAGAGTGGAATTCGATAGTTAAGCGACCGTTTCCTGCTCGCTCGGGCGGCGCATCGCCAGAAAGCAACAGAACGCCCCGGCGGCGAACACGCCGGTGAACGCCAGCGCCGCCATGTCGCTCACATGCTCGGCGACGAAGGCGACGATCGGCGGCGCGCAGGATTGCACGATCAGCGACGGTCCGGCGATGCGCCCGACCACGCGCCCATAGCCGCGCGGGCCGAACAGCGCGAGTGGCACGGTGCCGCGACAGATGGTGGTGAGCCCGTTGCCGAGCCCGAGCAGGATCATGAAGGCGGCGGCGACGGGCGCCGATAGTCCGAGCGCGAACAGCACCGTGAAGGCGAACAGGGAGAAACCGGTGGCGAAGCGCACGATCAACAAAGGATGCGTGTTGCGCGCGAACATGAATTCACCGAGCCGCGCCGCGACCTGACATAGGCCGAACAGGGCGCCGATGGAGACGGCGAGAGAGGGTTGGAGGCCGAGCCGCTGGAATATCGCCAGCAGATTCGAGAGCAGGCCGGACAGCACGAATGAAGCGAGCGCGAAGCCGGCGACGAGCAGCACGAAGTTGCGCCCGCGCGGCAGAGACGCCGGCGCGGGCGGTGCCTGCCCGGTCGCGACGACGACGTCGGGATAAGCCCGGCCGCGCGGCAGGGCGAAGGCGTGCAGCGGCGCCGCGATGCATGCGAGCGCCAGGCCGTAGACGACATAGGTCTGCCTCCACCCGATCGTGTCGATGAGGGCCTGCGTCGCGGGCCAGCTTAACGTCGAGGCCAGGCCGCCAATCAGCGTCAGGATCGTGATCGGACTGCGCGCGTTGCTGCCGAAGATGCGGCCGAGACTGGCGAAGGCGGGATCGTAGAAGGACGCGGCCATGCCGAGCCCAAGCATGCTCCATACCGCGAGATAGGCGGCTCGATGGTCGGCGGCGGGAAGCAGCATGAGACCGGCGGCGCCGATCAGCGAGCCGAACGGCATCACCACATGGCCGCCGAAGCGATCGATCCATCCGCCGATGAACGGCGAGGTCAGTCCGGAAACGAGAAGGCCGAGAGAGAAGCCGCTCATCGCGAATGCGGTCGACCAGCCACGATCGGCGCAGATGTGCGGCGCCATCAGCACCATCGTGTAATAGATTCCGCCCCAGGCGAGGAGCTGCGTGACCCCGAGCACCGGCACCGCCCGCCAGGGGTCTCGACACAGATCCTTGACGTGCATCATGGAGAAAAGCGCGGCCCGGCGCGGCGAACCGCGATGAAAAACTGCGCGTTAGAATCGCGCTATTCGCCGCGGACGTAAAGCGTCGCGCACGCCCTGACCCACGTCATACATGACGTGTCGTCCCCCCGATATGGCATGACAACGGACTTCATACCGAGAAGCGCTCCGAGAAGCGCTTGCAGAGCGCGTCTTAAAGGATGGCGCCGTGCACTTGGTCATCCTTCGCGGCGCGGTTTCCGCGAAACGGCGCCTCGGGATGAGGTCGCGACCTCACGCCTTCGGGGCGCAGCGCACGTAGACGGAGACGCCGTAGCGGCCGGCGATTTCGGGATCGAGCCAGCGCAGCACCATCACCTTGCCGTCGTAGGAGAGGAATTCGCGATCCTGCGGGCCGGCGGCCGGGCCGTCGGGGCCGAGATAGCGCTTGCCGTCCGGCGCGCCCTTGGTCACCAGCTCCGCCTGCTGGTTGGCGTCGGCGAGATACATCATCACCCCGCCGTTCGATCCGCGCGAGATGACGTAAGGATGGGTGCATTGCCCTCGCGCCGCCGTCGTGGTGCGCGCCCGGTCGGCCTCCTTATGGTACGAGGCGAAGCCCCAGCGGCCGATCAGGTCCTCGGAGGGAATGCCGGGGGCGGGCGGCGCGCTGGCCGGGGCGGCCGGCACCTGCGGCTGCGGCGCATTCGAGGTGGCGCATCCGCTCGCCGCGACCGCCAAGACGGCGAGGGCTATAAAACTGGGCAGCCGCGACATTTCGAACCCTCCTGGATCACGATGATCGTGGATCGATCCGATCCTGGATCACGAGCATGATCGATTCCTGATAACCGGAGCATGGTGTGGTCCGAAAACGCTGGCGCGTTTCGGCATCATGCTCCGGATGCTGACCGGACCGTCGGATCAGCCTCCCGCTTGCTTGATTTCCCCCGAGTGCAGCCTTCCCGGCCCGCCCCGTCCGCGGCGATGACAATTCGACGCGAGTCGGATCACACACCGGCGCGAATTCAGGCGCAAGAGCATCGCCGGCCCATGATTGGAGAAAAAGCGGCGAGGGCATGACATCGCTACCGCTGCATGGCGGAAGATGCCGCAGCGTTGCACCGTTGCATCAGCCACGGGGCTCGTCCCGGGATCCGAGGATCGTCGGCGCGCGGCCACCGGCGCAAACGGCTCCGACACGATCTGCAAAAATAGTAACCGATAAGTTTTTGATGAAAAACAAAGGCTTATTGGGAAACGCCGGTCGGCGGGGAAAGGGGCCGGGGCCCGATTCGCCTTGACTCTCCAAGGGCCTCCGCCTATTTCGATGAAGCCTGTTTGGCACTCCAATCCAGTGAGTGCTAGCAGCCCTTTCACCTCGAAACCCCTGAATTGCGGCCCAGCCGGGCCCGTGCGTCACGAGGAAATTATGGCCAAGACGAAGTTCCGCCCGCTGCATGACCGCGTCGTCGTCAAGCGCATCGATGCCGAAGAGAAGTCGGCCGGCGGCATCATCATTCCCGACACCGCGAAGGAAAAGCCGCAGACCGGCGAAGTTCTCGCCGTCGGCCCGGGCGGCCGCGACGAGAGCGGCAAGCTCATCCCGATCGACCTCAAGAGCGGCGACAAGGTGCTGTTCGGCAAGTGGTCGGGCACCGAAGTGAAGCTCGACGGTGAAGAACTCCTGATCATGAAGGAGTCCGACATCATGGGCGTCCTGAACTGATTCTTCTTTCCTCGTCCTGAGGAGGGCGAAAAGCGCCCGTCTCGAAGGACGAGACCCGGGTCCGCCCTTCGAGACGCCCGCGACGCGGGCTCCTCAGGGTGAGGCCGAAAAACCAACCCAACCGGAGTAACAATTCAATGGCTGCCAAAGACGTACGGTTTTCTACCGACGCGCGCGACCGCATGCTGCGCGGTGTCGACGTTCTCGCCAACGCGGTGAAGGTCACGCTCGGCCCCAAGGGCCGCAACGTCGTGATCGACAAGTCGTTCGGCGCGCCGCGCATCACCAAGGACGGCGTGACGGTCGCGAAGGAGATCGAGCTTGAGGACAAGTTCGAGAACATGGGCGCGCAGATGGTGCGCGAAGTCGCTTCCAAGACCAACGACCTCGCCGGCGACGGCACGACGACGGCGACGGTGCTCGCGCAGGCGATCGTGAAGGAAGGCGCCAAGTCGGTTGCCGCCGGCATGAACCCGATGGACCTCAAGCGCGGCGTCGATCTCGCCGTTGCCGAAGTCATCAAGGACATCGAGAAGCGCGCCAAGAAGGTGAAGTCCTCCGACGAGGTCGCGCAGGTCGGCACCATTTCGTCGAACGGCGACAAGGCCGTCGGCGACATGATCGCCAAGGCGATGCAGAAGGTCGGCAACGAAGGCGTCATCACGGTCGAGGAAGCGAAGTCCCTCGATACCGACGTCGAGATCGTCGAGGGCATGCAGTTCGATCGCGGCTACCTCTCGCCGTACTTCATCACCAATGCCGAGAAGATGGTGGCGGATCTCGAAGACGCCTACATCCTCCTGCACGAGAAGAAGCTCTCCTCGCTGCAGTCGATGCTGCCGGTGCTCGAAGCCGTCGTGCAGTCGGGCAAGCCGCTCGTCATCGTCGCGGAAGACATCGAAGGCGAGGCGCTCGCGACCCTCGTCGTCAACAAGCTGCGCGGCGGCCTCAAGGTCGCGGCCGTGAAGGCGCCGGGCTTCGGCGATCGCCGCAAGGCCATGCTCGAGGACATCGCGATTCTCTCGGGCGGCCAGTTGATCTCGGAAGACCTCGGCATCAAGCTCGAGAACGTGACGCTCAACATGCTTGGCCGCGCCAAGAAGGTGCTGATCGAGAAGGAGAAGACCACGATCGTCGACGGTGCCGGCAAGCGCAAGGAGATCGAGGCGCGCGTCGGCCAGATCAAGGCGCAGATCGAGGAGACGACCTCGGACTACGACCGCGAGAAGCTGCAGGAGCGTCTCGCCAAGCTCGCGGGCGGCGTCGCGGTGATCCGCGTCGGCGGCGCGACCGAGATCGAGGTGAAGGAGAAGAAGGACCGCGTCGAGGACGCGCTCAACGCCACCCGCGCTGCGGTCGAAGAGGGCATCGTCCCCGGCGGCGGCATCGCGCTTCTGCGTGCCAAGAAGTCGATCGGCAAGATCACCTCGGAGAACTCCGATGTGCAGGCCGGCATCAACATCGTGCTGCGCGCGCTCGAGGCGCCGATCCGTCAGATCGCCGAGAACGCCGGCGTGGAAGGCTCGATCGTCGTCGGCAAGGTCCTGGAGAACAAGTCCGAGACCTTCGGCTTCAACGCGCAGACGGAAGAGTATGTCGACATGCTCTCCGCCGGCATCGTCGATCCGGCGAAGGTCGTGCGCACCGCTCTGCAGGATGCCGCGTCGGTTGCCGGCCTCCTGATCACCACCGAGGCCATGGTTGCCGAGACGCCGAAGGATCCGGCGCCGGCGATGCCGGGCGGCGGCGGAATGGGTGGTATGGGCGGAATGGGCGGTTTCTGATCGCCCTCACCACCCCATGCGGAACAGGGAAGGCCGCCTCCGGGCGGCCTTTCTTTTTCCTGACGGCGTGCGGGCCGCCAGGAATGCGGCGCCATCTTTTCCCACGGCCTGGAGCGTGATGTGATCCGAGGCGTTTCGATTTCCACTCATCATCCTTGCGCGCCGGCGGCCGATGCCTGAACGCTACGATGTCGTCGTGATCGGCTCCGGCCTCGGCGGACTCACCGCCGCCGCGCTGTTGGCGCAGGCGGGGCGGACGACGTTGCTCATCGAGCGCAACACCTCGGTCGGCGGCGCGGCGTCGACGTACAAAATCGGCGATCTCGTCGTCGAGGGCGCGCTGCATCAGACGAGCGATCCGCGCGACCCGCGCGACCCGAAGCATGCGATTCTCTCGCGGCTCGGCGTTCTCGATGCCGTCGAATGGCTGCCGACACCCGCGCTCTACGAGGTGCGCGGCGGGCCGATCGGGGAGCCGCTGCGTGTGCCGGCTCGTTTCGGCGACGCGCGCGCTGCGCTCGCCGCGCGCTTCCCGCGCGCGAGGGCGGGAATCGAGCATGTGCTCGACGCGATGGCGGCGGTCGCCGCCGCGCCCGGCCGCATGCCCGCCGCGGATGACGCATCGCTCGCGGATGTCTTCACGGAACATCTCGGTGATTGCGAAGCGGCGAAATGCGCGCTCGCGGCGAATCTCGCCTGCTATCACGACGATCCGGGAACGCTGTCGTGGCAGTTCTTCGCCGCCGCCCAGGGAGCGTGCTTCGCGAGCGGCCCGTGCTTCATCGGCGGCGGCTCGCAGCGGCTGAGCAATACGCTGCGCCGGGTCATTCAGAAGGCCGGCGGAAAGGTCGCGCTGCGCCGGACGCTGCAGGCGATAAAGCTCGGCGCCGATGGCCGCCCCCGCGCCGTCGTGCATACGCGTGACGGCGCGGATGCCGTGGAGGTCGAGACCGCGGTCGTCGTCGGCAACGCCGCGCCTTCGGTGATCGCGCGGGCATTGCCCCCGTCCGCGCGCGAGCGCCTTCTCGCGGCGATGGAACGGCGCAAACCGTCGACATCGCTGTTTTCCGCGACGGTCGGTCTGTCGCGCGCGCCGGCCGCGTTCGGCCTCGCCGCCTACGCGACGGTTCTTTTGCCGGATTGGCTGAACACGTTCGGCGACTACGCGCGCGGTCGCGATGCGCTGACGCGCGATGCCTTGCCGGCGCTCAGCATGATCAACTATTCCGCCATCGACAGCGGCCTCGGCGGCCCGCCGTATCCGATCGCCATCACCGGCCTCGACCGGTTGGAGAATTGGGCGGGCCTTGACCGCCAGCGTTTCGAGGCGCGGCGCGCACGGGTGCTCGATTGGATCATCGCCGCGGTCGGTCAGGCGTTTCCGGGCTTCGCGGATACGGTCGTCGTGCGTTCGCTCAACACCGCGACGTCGATGAGCTCGTACCTCAATGCGCCGCAGGGCGCGGTGTATGGCTTCGCGCCGACGCCCGGTGCGCGCGGCGGCGCCGTGTCGCCGGTTCCCGGGCTTTATCTTGCATCGGCTTATTCCGGCGGCGGCGGCTTCACCGGTGCCATCGTCGGCGGCGCGGCCGCGGCGGATGCAATTCTCGCACGCTGAGCGGATGAAGCTCGCGGGCATGCGCCAGGGTATGATTCGTCATTGCCGGGCATAGCCTGTCGAACCGGCCGCGAGGCTGCGTGTCGGCCCGGCGACGACGAGCAGGAAGCGATTTAGAGTTTCGGCAGACCGAGCCAGGAGCCAAGGCCGGTGAGCACGATGTTCACGGCGAGCGCCACCAGCAGCATGCCCATGATGCGGCCGAGAATGCTGGCGCCGGTGTCGCCGATCACTTTCGACAGCGGTACGGCGAGCAGCAGCAGCGCCAGTTGAATCAGCAGCACGACGACCAGCACGCCGGTCGTCGCCGCGGTTTGCAGGATATCGAAGCGGTGGTCGTCGGTCAGCACGACGACGGTCAGCATCGTGCCGGGCCCTGCGATCTTTGGAATCGCGAGCGGATAGGCGGCGAGCGACATCGCCTCCTCCTCCGAGGCCGGCGGCGGCGCCTTGCCGTCCGCATTGAGCATATTGAGCGCCACCAGGAAGAGGACGATGCCGCCCGCGATCTGAAACGCGCGCAGCGCGATGCCCATCTTCTGCAGCAGGAAACCGCCGCCGATGATGAAGGCCAGCAGCACGAAAAAGGAGATGAGCACGGAGCTGATCGCGACCTTGCGTCGGAGCGCGCTGTCCTGCCCGCGCGTGATGGCGAGGAAGAACGGCACCACGCCGAGCGGATTGACCACCACCAGCAGGGTGATGAACTCGTTCAGACGCTCGGTCCACATCGCAGCTCCCCAACGCGACGGTCGTGATTCGCTGACTTTGGGTCAGCGCCGCGGCGCGCGCAACGGGGGAGAAACCGTTATCCGTCGCCCTTCGAGGTTCGGTGCGTTGCGCCTCGCCCTCGCCCTCGGGACGGGATGGAGGCGCGCGCCTATCCCACCGCCGCCTGCAGCGATGCCGCGGTGCGCAGGAGCCGCGCGTCGGCGCCCGGTGCCGCGAGCAACTGCACGCCGATCGGCAGCCCGCCGCTGCCTTTCAGGAGCGGCAGCGTGACGGCGGGGAGGCCGGTGAAGGTCCACAGCGCGTTGAACACCGCGTCGCCGGTCGATTCGAGTCCCTTCGGGGCGATGCCGGTCGAGGCTGGGGTGATGATGGCGTCGTAGCCGGCGAGCATGTCGGTCAGCGCCGCGGTCATCCGCCGCGCCAGATCCATCGCCGCGAAGTATTGGACGGCCGGGATCGTGCGCCCCTCCGCCACCATGGCGCGCAGCGGTTCGCTCGCCTTCTCGGGGTTGGCGTCGACGATCGCGCCGTGGACGTGCGCCATGTCCGCCGCCATCACCGTGCGCTGCGCATCCCACGCGGGCGCGAACCAGTCCGGAAGGTCGACGGCGGCGGCCCGGTCGCCCAGCTTTCCGACGAAGCCTTCGAGCGCGGCTCGCGCCTCGGCATCCGCCTTGATCCACATCGGCGTGCGCACGAACGCCAGGCGCGGGATCGCGCGCGGCGGTGCCTCGAGCGCGGCGGCGTAGCTGGGCGAGGCCACCGGCCGTGTGTCCGGGTCGCCGGCGTCGTATCCCGCGAGCACGTCGAGCAGGAGCGCGGCGTCCGGCAGCGAGCGGGCGAAGACGCCGATATGGTCGAGCTTCGCCGAGTGCATCATGACGCCGGTGCGCGGAATGAGGCCGTGCGTCGGCTTGACGCCGACGACGCCGCAGAACGACGCCGGCCGGATCACCGAGCCGGAAGTCTGCGTTCCGATCGCGAGCGGCAGCATGTGCGCCGCGACCGCCGCCGCCGAGCCCGAGGACGAGCCGCCCGGCGTATGCGTGAGGTCGTGCGGATTGCGCGTCGCGCCGGGATGGCGGAAGGCGACTTCCGTCGTCACCGTCTTGCCGAAGATGATGGCGCCGGCGGCGCGCAGCTTGGCGACGATGGCGGCGTCGTGCGCCGGCCGCCGCCCGGCGTGGAGCGCGGCGCCGTTCTCGGTCGGATAGTCGGCGGTGTCGATGACGTCCTTGATGCCGACGGGCAGGCCGTGCAGCGGCCCGAGGCGCGCGCCGCTCTCGCGCAGCGCGTCGAGCGCGCGCGCCCGCGCCAGCACGTGCGCGGGGTCGAGATGGATGAACGCCTTGATGTCGCCGTCGATGGCTTCGACGCGCTCGAGGCACGCCCGCGCGTAGGCCTGCGCCGTCAGCGCGCCGCTCGCGATGTCCGCCGCCGCTTGCGTGGCCGAGAGCGCGGCCGGGCCGCCTTTGATTTCGGTGAATGATGTCATGGCCGCCTCTCTCTTGTTCTCTTCATTGTCCACATCGCGGCCGCCTTGTCAGCAAAAAGCCCCGCGGCTCGCGCCGCGAGGCTTCGCCGTCCTGCGTCCGTTACGGCGTGACGATCATGCCGGTGAATACATAGGCTTGCAGCATCACCAGGCAGCCGACGAGGCATGCGAGCACGATCGAGTGCCAGAACACGAAGCGCAGGATCGTGCCCTCGTGTCCGAACCAGTTGGTGGCGGTCGATGCGACGACGATCGACTGCGCATCGATCATCTTGCCCATGACGCCGCCGGACGAGTTGGCGGCGCTCATCAGGATCGGCGAGATGCCAAGCTGCTCGGACGTGATCTTCTGCAGGTTGCCGAACAGGATGTTCGACGCCGTGTCCGATCCCGTCAGCGCGACGCCGAGCCAGCCGAGCAGCGTGCCGAAGAAGGGATAGAGCACGCCGGTCGCCGCGAAGGCGAGGCCGAGCGTCGCGTCGATACCGGAGAGCCGCGTCAGCGTGCCGATCGCCAGCATCGCCGAGATGGTGATGAGCGAATAGGCGCAGAGCTTGATCGTGCGTCCGTATGCCTTCACCAGCCCGACCGGCGAGAAGCCGATCAGCAGCCCCGAGATGATCGCCGCGATCAGCATCCCCGAGCCGGTGTAGGTGAGCCAGGTGAAGGAGAACACCGCGCCTTCCGGCGTCGGCTTCGCGACGATCGGCGCGACCTTGTTGATCATGTTGTGCAGGTCGGGCACCGCATAGGTCCACGTCGCCCACGGATTGACGTGGCCCTTGAACCAGTTGGTGCCCCACAGCAGCAGGATGCAGCAGACGATGATCCACGGCATCAGCGACATCCACACTTGCGCGCGCGTCGGCTTCGGCCCTGGCGGCTTCGGCGGCGGCATCGTGGCCGCGGATTCATCCTTCGTGCGCAGCGCCGGCGAGGTCCAGATCCGGCTCGGCTGCCAGACTTTGAGGAAGCCGATGAGGCACGCCATCGAGATCAAGGATGCGCCGATGTCGACGATCCACGGATTGATGAAGTTCGAGATCAGGTATTGCGGGATCGCGAAGGAGACGCCGGTGACCAGGATCGCCGGCCAGATTTCTTTCGTGCCTTTCCATCCGGCGAACGCCCAGATCAGCCAGGCCGGAACGATCAGCGAGAAGAACGGCAGTTGCCGGCCGACCATGGCGCCGAGCAGGAACGGGTCGATGCCGGTGACGCTGGAAAGGCCGGCGATCGGCGTGCCGAGCGCGCCGTAAGCGACTGGCGCGGTGTTGGCGATCAGCGATAGGCCCGACGCCGCGAGCGGCGAGAAGCCGAGGCCGATCAGGATGGCGCCGGTGACCGCGACCGGCGTGCCGAAGCCCGACGCGCCTTCGAAGAACGCGCCGAAGCAGAACGCGATGAGCAGCAGTTGCAAACGGCGGTCATTGGTCACGCCGCCGATCGTCGTCTGCAGCGTTTCGAATACGCCCTTCTCCACCGTCAGCCGGTAGAGGAAGATGACGTTGAGCACGATCCAGCCGATCGGGAAGAAGCCGGTGACCGCCCCGAGGATCGACGAGCGGATCGACATGCCGGCCGGCATCGTGAAGATGAAAATCGCGACGAGATTGGCGACGATCAGCGCGATGATCGCCGCGATGTGCGCTTTGACTTTGTTGGAAGCAATCAGAACGAGCAACGTGACGACCGGCAGCGCGGCCGCGATCGTCGACAACGTCGTATTGCCGAACGGGTTGTAAACCTGGTCCCACATGACGCGCCTCCCCCTATGCCGTCGCGCCCGTCCTGGGCCCGACGGTATCGGGATCATAGGACCAATTGTCGCAGGCACAACGGCCGGCGCTCAATCGCAGGCCGCGGATGCACAGAAAGCGGGCGGTCGCCCACACCCTTGGGATTGCGCGAAGACGCGAACGCGGCGCGCTATTTGAGCGTCGCGTCCACCGAAAGCTTGGCGATAAAGGCCTGGCCGCACCATCGCGACTGGCCGAGCGCGTTGCCGCCTCCGGGCAGGCCGCGGAGATCGCCGGTGAGCGCGAAGCAATCGGTGCGGCTGAGATCCGTGTCGTGATAGCGCAGGTCCAGCGTGAACACCTTGTAGGTGACGCCGATGCCGACGTTCCAATAAGTGTAGTCGGGGAAGTCGACATTGCCGAAGAACGCGTCCGACGTGCCGATGATGTAGCGGTCGACTTCGCCGGAGAGATACGCGCCCCAATCGGTCGGGAACCAGGCGCTCGGCGCGGTGAGCTTCACCGAGCCGCCGAAATAGGTGCCGTCGGCGCCGGTGTTGAGCATGTCGGGCGCGTAGTAGACGTAGGCGCCGAGGGTGAGCCAGTCGTTGGCGACGTAGGTGAGCTTGCCGTAGACCTCGGCGAAATCCGTGTCGGCCTTCGTCCACGGGAACGGCGTCGGGAAACGGATCGCCCCGCCGGTGACGGGGTCGAGGAAGATCTGCGTTTCCTTCGGGTAATAGTAGTAGATGCCGCCGACGTCGAAGGTGACCGGGCCGACGGTCGCGCGCAGGCCGCCGTAGAAGTCGACTTCCGCCGCCGGATCGGTCGGCAGCTTCACGCTCGTTACCGCGGTGCCGCCGTAAAGCTGGAACACGGGCGTGACGTTGGCGCGCCCCTCGACGTAGAACGTGCCCGCCATGCCGCGGTCGGACTGCGAGATGCCGCGGAAATTGTAGTCGCTCATCACGCCGCCGCCGTAAGCGATCTCCCACCAGCTCGTCGCCGGTGGCGGCGCGGGCGGCGGCGCCTTGAGCGGCATGTCGGCCGCGATGGCTGGCGCTGCCGCCAGCGATGCCGCCAGCGCGGCGAAAAGGAAGGTCTCTTTCATCGTCTGCCCCGTCTCTCGGCTCTTGCGCGGCAGGCGTCATGCCGGCCGCTACGAGCGTTGATCCCGGGGCGATTGCGCGCCCGTGGCGTGAAACCGGCAAGATCAAAGGTTTTGCAGTTGCTGCCTCCTTGGGCGAAGGCGACAAGCCGACATGCAAACGCCGCCGCGTGTTGCGACGGCGTCACAGAATGTTTGTGCGGGCCAACGTTAATCCGTCATCCTGAGGTGCGAGGCGTATTGCGCCGAGCCTCGAAGGGCGACGGCCCCAATGGGGCCCGCGGAAGTGTCGGCCGTGCATCCTTCGGGCCCGCACTGTGTGCGGGCGTCTCAGGATGACGAAGCGGAGCGAGCGGGTCGGCGAAGCGGCTGCTTACGCCGCGGCCTTCTTGCGGTTCGCCTCGAGACGGGCATCGACCAGCGCCACGGTCGCGTCGATCACCGGGTGGCTCAAGCCCTTCTGCTTCGCGATCAACTGCACCAGCTTGTCCGCGCGCTCGATGTTCGGCGCGCCGTTCTGCAGCGCGCGCGCGGCCGAAGCGGGGCGCGAGAGGCTTTGCGCCGCGGCGGCGTATTTCTCGAACGGCACGAGGTCCTCGGGTTTGGCGCCGAGCTTGACGCACAGGTCGAAGACGAAGTCGTAGACCGATTTCGACTCGGCGAGATTGCTGTGCACCGCTTCCTGCGCCGTGCGCATGCCGTCCTTGGTGACGCAGCGATAGTTGCCGGCGAGCAGCATTGCCCACTTGGCGAGCGGCACGAAGATCGAGTCATGCACGCGCAGCTTCACCGGCAGTTCGATCTTGCCTTCCGGCGCGTCGAAGCGCACGGCGTCCACGTCCTTCTCGAGCTGACGCAGGATCGCGTTGCTCTCCTCGCTGTCGAACTTCGCGACCTTGAAGTTGGTCGGCAGCGTCACCTGCAGCACGTTGACTTTCTCGTCCGGCGGACGGATCGCCTGCGGGTCGGGGCTGCACAGCGTGAGCGTGCCGGGATCGAAGCTGTCCCACACGCTCGGATCGGTATAGGCGGGCTTGAGCGCGTCGTAGTCGAGGCCGGGGATGCGCTTCACATACGGCAGCGGCGGCATGTTCATGATCGACATGCACGGCACCCGCGACTTGGCGACGGCGTCGAGCAGTTCCCGCACGCCGGCTGAGCGGTACTGCGGCTCCTGCATCGCGAGGCCGATGAGGTCGAAGTCCTTCGGGTCGACGTCGCCGGGGCCGGCGGCGCGCACCTTGCCGGGCAGCTTGCGCGAGTCGATCTCGACCGGGTCCTTGCGGCCGCGCACCGGCATGCGCACGCGGAAGCCTTCGGCGTTGATCAGATCGGCTTCCGCCGGCAGGCAGACGAGCGTCAGGTTGTGGCCGCCGAACATGAGCTTGGAGGCCAGGAGCGAACCGTAGGACGCGCCGAGGATCAGGATATTACGGGAAGTGGACATGGAGACTCGCTGCTGAAAGAAGCCGAGGAAAGCTGGAAAAATGGGAAAGCCGGCCCGGCCTGGAACAAGCACGGAACAGCCGATGCTAGAGCATGATCCCGAAAAGCGGAAACCGGTTTTCGGAAAAGCATGCCCTCGGGCTCGACCCGGGGATCATGCTTGAACGGAACGAGAGCGACGGGTCTGATTCAATGCCGTTGGATCAGACCCTAGAAGCCGGACGGCGTGGATGCAACGGCCGTCGCGCGGGATGCGCGCGGGCCTTGTTCGCAGATGCGAGAGGGACATGCAAGCGCGCGTCGAATCCCAATGACGGCGGGCGATTCCGTCCGGGCGCTTTAAGCTGCATCGCAGCGTCGCCGGCCGCATCCATCGCCGAGGCGAAAGCCGGCATGATCGAAAAGAATGCGTCGCCGGTTTCGTTCATGCTAAAGCATGGTCCGGAAAAGCGGGCACCGGTTTTCGGAAAAAGATCATGCTCGAATGCAGCGACGGAGGCTGGCGGCGTGATGGGGCCCCCTCCAGCGCGGAGCCATCGCGTCCTTCACGTAGCGCGGAGAGTACAAACCCATGGCGCGGCTGAGCGTCAATCTCAACAAGGTCGCTTTGCTGCGCAATTCGCGCCGCACCGGCGTGCCCGACGTCCTGCATTTCGCCAGGCTGGTGCATAGCGCCGGCGCGCACGGCGTCACCGTGCATCCGCGCCCCGACGAGCGCCACATCCGCCGCAGCGACGTTCCGGCGCTCTCCGAGGTGATGCGCCCCTGGCGCCCGAGCTTCGAGTTCAACATCGAGGGCTTTCCCGATCCCGCTTTCCTCGACCTCGTCGCCTCGGTGAAGCCGGAACAGTGCACCCTGGTGCCTGACGATCCCAACGTCTTCACCTCGGAGGAGGGCTGGAAGCTCGACGACGCGCAGCGCGCGGTGGTCGTGCCGGCGCTGGAGCGGCTCAAGGGCCTGGGCGCGCGCGTGATCCTGTTCGTCGATCCCGACCCCGCATCCGCCGACCGGGTCGCGGACATCGGCGCCGACGGCATCGAGATCTATACCGGATCGTATGCCGCGGCCTTCAAGCAGGGCACGCATCAGGCGCTGCTGGCGCAATGCGCGCAGACGGCGGAGCGCGCCAAGGCGCGCGGCCTCGTCGTCAATGCCGGGCACGACCTCAACCTGGAGAACATCCCGCTGCTCGTCGGCGCGATCCCGCATCTCGCGGAAGCCTCGATCGGCCACGAGCTCACCGCCGACGCGCTGCTGATGGGATTCGAGAAGGCGGTCGAGGCTTACAAAAAAGCGCTCGCGGGCGCGCCGTAGCGCGCTCCGTCATTCCGGCCAAGGCCGCGGAGCGGCCGCGAGCCGGAACCCAGAATCATCACGATCGAGAGGCTGCTTCGTGTGCGGCGCTCGCCTCGTTGCGAATTGCAGCCGCGCGGAGGTCTGGGTTCCGGCTCTCGCTGCGCTCGGCCGGAATGACAAAACGGATAAAATCGAACGCATCGTGCCGCAAGAATCGAAACGGCCGGGACTATGCCCGGCCATGACGACGTGATCGGACGCGGTGTGGGGCGTCCTACACGATCAGCTTGTAGGCCGGGATCGTGAGGAAGTCGGCGAAGTCGGGCGCCAGCGACAGTTCGCTGAACAGCCTGATCGCCTCCGGGAAGCGGCCGTTGTCGTAAGCCTCGGCGCCGACCTCCCACCTCACCCGCTGCATTTCCTCCTGCATCGCGCGGCGGAAGAATTCCGGCGTCGCCTGCACGCCGGTGTCGAGCACGACGCCGTACTTGATCCACTGCCAGATCTGCGCGCGCGAGATTTCCGCCGTCGCGGCGTCCTCCATCAGATTGTAGATCGGCACCGCGCCGCGCCCGCCGAGCCACGCTTCGACGTATTGCACGCCGACGCGGATGTTGTGGCGGAAGCCCTCCTCGGTCTTGGTGCCGTCGTGGATCTTCAGGAGGTCGTCGCGCGTGACGTGGACGTCGTCGCGCAGCTTGTCGAGCTGGTTCGGTTGCGGCATCAGCCGGTCGAATACCTCCTTGGCGATCGGCACGAGGTCGGGATGCGCGACCCAGGTGCCGTCGTGGCCGTCATTGGCCTCGCGTTCCTTGTCGGCGCGCACCTTGTCGAAAGCGGCGGCGTTCGCCGCCGCGTCTCCGCGCACCGGGATCTGCGCCGCCATGCCGCCCATCGCGAACGCGCCGCGGCGGTGACATGTCTTGACCAGCAGCGCGGCGTAGGCGCCGAGGAACGCCTTGCCCATTACCACCTGGCCGCGGTCCGGCAGCACGTAGTCCGGGTTCTTCGCGAGCTTCTTGATGAAGGAGAAGATGTAGTCCCAGCGTCCGGCATTGAGGCCGGCGATGTGGTCGCGAAGCTCCCACAGCATCTCGTCCATCTCGAACGCCGCCGGAAGCGTCTCGATCAGGATCGTCGCCTTGATCGTGCCGGCCGGGATGCCGAGCTTGTCCTGCGCATGCAGGAACACGTCGTTCCACAGCTTCGCTTCCTGATGCGTCTCGAGCTTCGGCAGGTAGAAATACGGTGCCGTGCCTTGCGCGATCTGCGCCTGCGCGTTGTGGAAGACGTAGAGTCCGAAGTCGAACAGCGCGCCGGAGACGGGCGCGCCGTCGATGGTCAGGTGCTCCTCGAGCAGGTGCCAGCCGCGCGGCCGCACCAGCAGCACCGCCGGCTTGTCGCCGAGGGCGTAGTCCTTGCCGCGCTCCGTATCGGTGAAGGCGAGCGTGCCGGCCCACCGGTCCTTCAGGTTGATCTGGCCCTCGATATTGTTCGACCAGGTCGGCGAATTCGCGTCCTCGAAGTCCGCCATGAAGACGTTGGCGCCCGAATTGAGCGCGTTGATCACCATCTTGCGGTCGACGGGGCCGGTGATCTCGACGCGGCGGTCGAGCAGATCGGCGGGAATCGGCGCGACCTTCCAGTCGCCGTCGCGGATGGCGCGCGTCTCCTCCAGGAAGTCCGGCAGCGCGCCGGCGTCGTAGCGGGCCTGCTGCGCCTTGCGCGCGGCCAGCAGCTCCTTGCGCCGCGCGTCGAAGCGCCGATGCAGGTCGGCGACGAAGGCGAGTGCCGGCGGCGTGAGGATGTCCTTGGTGCGCGCGCCGTACGCGCCCTTGACGATGACGCCGCGCGGCATCGCGGAGGCCGCCTGGCGCCGGATCGCGACGTTGGCATGCCGCGGGGATGCCGCCGCGCCGAGGCGCGAGCGCGCCGTGCGCTTCGTCGTGCCGCTCTTGGCGCGCGTCTTGGCGCGCGTCGCGCCGCGCGAAGGTGGAGCGACGCTTGCGGGGCGGGCCGCACCGCGCCGTGTGGATGCGCTCGCGCGCTGCGGCGCTTTCGCTGTCGCCTTTGCCGGTTTGGTGCGCTTCGCAACGGTCTTTGCCGCGCCGCGCGCCGTCGCTTTGGCCGCAGCCTTCGTGGGGCGCGCGGGCGCGGCCCTGCGGGCCGCCGCTTTCTTCGGCGCGGCCTTTTTCTTTGGCGCCGCCTGCTTCGGCGTCGCCTTGCCGGCCGCCGCCTTCCGCGTTTTCGGACCCGTGCGTCCGGTTGCCGTCGCCGCGCCGCGCTTTTTCGTCTTGCGCTTCGCGGGCGCCGCCGCCCTCTTCGTGGTGGTGGTCTTGCGCTTTGCGGATTTGGATCGAGCGGCGCCTTTCGACGCCGCTCGTTTGGTCGACCGTGCCTTCTTCGCTGGCTTACGGCCCTTAGCTGCCGCCATTACTGTTTCCTTGTTTCAAGAGATTGGCCGCCGACTCGAGCCACCCCATCGGGGTGGAGACGGCAGCCGGTTTGCTACGCGGACGCGGCTTGCGCGCCGCCGTCTTGCGCGTGGCGGGTTTGCGTGCCGCCGTCTTTACCGCGGTTTTGCGCGCGGTGGTCTTCCTCGCGCCGGTCTTTCTTGCGGTGGTTTTGCGCGCGGTCGTTTTCCGTCCGGTTGACTTGCGCGCGGTTGACTTGCGCGCGGTTGACTTGCGTGCGGTCGACTTGCGTGTCGTTGCTTTCCGCGCCGTCGCCTTCTTCGCCGCCGGCTTGCGCGTCGTCTTCTTGGCCGTGCGCGTTGCGGCGCCGCGCTTCGCGGTCGTGCGCTTCGCCGCGGCGCGCGGCGTCTTGCGTGTCACCGTCTTCTTACCCGCCGCTTTGGCTTTGCTTCCGCCGCGCTTGGTCGTTTTCCGTGCCGCCATCTGAACCTCCTGATGATGCCCCACGTTGGTTGCTTATCGCACATCGCGTCGTGCCACGCACCTCATGCGTTTTTCGCAATGTCAGCTTACAGAGTCTTGAGCACGCTTTGGAGAGGTACGCAGGGAAACATTTCGCAGCGCATCTGGTTCCGGTCCGCCGTCCGCCCAGTCGAGCAGCTCCACCGTATGGACGATCGGGATGCGCGTCGCTTCGCCGATCTGCACCATGCATCCGAGGTTGCCGGTGGCGATGATGTCGGGCGCGACTTTCGCGATATTGGCCGCCTTGCGATCGCGCAGACGCGTCGCGATTTCGGGTTGCATCATGTTGTAGGTCCCCGCCGAACCGCAGCAGAGATGCCCCTCGGGCACGTCCTTCACGACGAAGCCGGCGCGTTTGAGGAGGTCCTTCGGCTGCTGCACGATCTTCTGCCCATGCTGCATCGAGCAGGCGGAATGATAGGCGACAACGAGGCCTGACGGTGTCGCCGGCGCGGCGAGATCGAGTTCCGGCAGATATTCGGAGACGTCGCGCGCGATCGCCGACACGCGCGCCGCTTTCTCGGCATAAGCGGGGTCGGTGCGCAGCATGAAGCCGTAATCTTTGATCGTCGTGCCGCAGCCGGACGCGGTGATGAGGATGGCGTCGAGGCCTGCGCCGTCCATCTCGCGTATCCAGGCGTCGATATTGTTGCGCGCTTGGGCGAGCGCATCGCGCTCGCGCCCCATGTGGTGGACGAGCGAGCCGCAGCAGCCTTCGCCGGCGGCGTGAATGACTTCGATGCCGTGCCGGTTGAGCAGGCGCACCGTCGCCGCGTTGATTCCGGGCCCGAGCACCGGCTGCGCGCAGCCTTCGAGCAGTGCGACGCGGCCGCGTTTCGTGCCCGCGGGCTTGGCCACGGCTGCGGGATGCGACGAGGCGGGCAGGCCGGCCGGCGCCAGGCGCAGCATCGCGGCAAGACGCGTCAGTCCGATCGTTTCCATGAGCGGCGCCAACGGCTTAACGAGCCGTGCCGCCATCAGCGAAGCGCGGAAGCGCGCCGGATAGGGCAGCGTCATCGCCAGCAGCGCGCGCAACGCACGATCGCGCAGCGGCCGCCTGTACGTCCCCTCGATATGCGCGCGCGCATGGTCGACGAGATGCATGTAGTGCACGCCGGACGGACACGTCGTCATGCAGGAGAGACACGAGAGGCAGCGGTCGATGTGCTTGACCACCTCGCCGCTCGCCGGACGGTCGTTCTCCAGCATGTCCTTGATGAGGTAGATGCGTCCGCGCGGCGAATCGAGCTCGTCGCCGAGCAGCACGTAGGTCGGGCACGTCGCCGTGCAAAAGCCGCAATGCACGCAGGCGCGCAGGATCTTGTCGGCTTCCGCGATGTCCGGGTCGGCGAGTTGTGCGAGCGAGAAGTTGGTTTGCATCACATCCCCGCATACATGCGACCGGGGTTGAGGATGCCTTTCGGGTCGAAGCCTTGCTTCACCCGCCGCGTCAGGGTCGCGATGGCGGCGTTCTGCGGATCGAAGACATCGACCGTGGCGCGCACCGCGGCGCTCGCCCGGATCAAGGTCGCATGTCCGCCCGCCGCCGATACGATCTTGCGCACGGACGTCGCCCCCGCGTCTTCGCTCGCCGGGACGAGCGCCCAGAGCAGGCCGCCCGCCCAGTCGTAGAGAACCTCGGCGCCGAGGCTCGCGGTGAGCAGCGTGCCGACCTCCGGCCCGCGCGTCGGCGCGGTGGAGATGCGCCATACCGGACGATCCGCGCCGGTCGCGGCGGCGGCGAAGGGCGTCACGTCGCGCACCGCGCGCCACAAGGCGCGCGAATGGGCTTCGTCCAGCGTCGCGATCTCGCCGTAGGGCCGCAAAATGCTGCGCAGCAATTCGCGCCGGTGCGCGATCGAAGGCGGCACGCCCTCGAGCCGGATCGCGGTGACCGAACGGTCGCCGCTCGCGAGGCTCGCGACCGCAAGGCGGCCCACGGCCGTTGCCGGCAGATGCGCGGCGGCTGAAATCTCGCCGGCCGAATTCGTCGCGAGACGCATCGCCTGTCCCGCGTCGATCGCGTCGTGGCCGAACAGAGCGAGCGTTTCCTCCGTCTCCGGGCGCGGCAGCACCTTGATCGTGGCGTCGGTGAGCACCGCGAGCGTGCCCCAGGACCCCGCCATCAGCTTCGAGAGGTCGTAGCCGGTGACGTTCTTCACCACCCGGCCGCCGGACTTGAACGTTTCGCCGCGCCCCGACACGCCGCAAAAGCCGAGCATGTGGTCGCGCGCTGCGCCGGCCTTGACGCGGCGCGGCCCCGCGAGATTCGCGGCGAGCGTGCCGCCGAGCGTGCCGCGCCCCGGCTCCGTTCCGAGCAAGGCGGCGCAGTCCATCGGCTCGAACGCGAGCTGCTGGTTGTTGGCGGCGACTTGCGCCTCGATCTCGGCGATCGGCGTTCCCGCCTTGGCCGAGAGCACGAGCTCCGCCGGCTCGTAAAGCGTGATGCCGTCGAGCGCCGAAAGATCGAGCGTCGCGTCCCACTGCGCCGCGCGGCCGATCGCGCGCTTCGCGCCGTGGCCGATCGTCTCGAGCGTGCGGCCGTCCGCGAGGGCGGCTTGCACCGCGACCTCGACGTCTTGCGCGTTTTGCGGCTTCAGGGGATCGGACATCAAAACCGCGGGAGGTCGGGGAACGCCATTTTGCCGGCATGCACATGCATGCGGCCGAGCTCGGCGCAGCGGTGCAAGGTCGGGAATACCTTGCCGGGGTTGAGCAGGCCCTTCTCGTCGAAGGCGCATTTGAGGCGCTGCTGCTGCGCGAGGTCGATGTCGTTGAACATCGCCGGCATCAGGTCGCGCTTCTCGACGCCGACGCCGTGCTCGCCGGTGAGCACGCCGCCGACTTCGACACAAAGCCGCAAGATGTCGGAGCCGAACGCCTCCGCGCGGTCGAGTTCGCCCGGCTTGTTGGCGTCGTAGAGGATCAGCGGATGCAGGTTGCCGTCGCCGGCGTGGAACACGTTGGCGACGCGCAGGCCGTGCGTCTCCGACATCTCGCGCATGCGCTGCAGGACGAGCGGCAGCTTGGCGCGTGGAATGGTGCCGTCCATGCAGTAGTAATCCGGCGAGATGCGCCCGACGGCCGGGAACGCCGCCTTGCGGCCGGCCCAGAACAGGAGGCGCTCTTCTTCCGACTGCGAGGCTTTGATCACGGAAGCGTTGCAGCCGCGCGCGATCTCCTCGACGCGCGCCATCAGGTGCGCGCATTCGGCTTCGGGTCCGTCGAGCTCGACGATCAGCAGCGCCTCGACGTCGAGCGGATAGCCGCAATGCAGGAAATCCTCCGCGGCGCGGATGGCGGGCGCGTCCATCATCTCCATGCCGCCGGGAATGATGCCGGCGCCGATGATCTTCGCCACGCAGTCGCCGCCGTCCTCGGAAGTGGGGAAGCCGACGAGCAGCGCCCGCGCCGTCTCCGGCTTGCGCAGGATGCGCACCGTCACCTCGGTGACGACGCCGAGCAATCCTTCCGATCCGGTGATGATGCCGAGCAGGTCGTAGCCGCCGGCGTCGAGATGCTTGCCGCCGATGCGCACGATCTCGCCGGTGATCAGCACGATCTCGCAGCCGAGCACGTTGTTCGTCGTGAGCCCGTATTTCAGGCAATGCACGCCGCCGGAATTCTCCGCGACGTTGCCGCCGATCGAGCAGGCGATCTGCGACGACGGGTCGGGCGCGTAGTAGAAACCCTCGTGCTCCACCGCCTTGGTGATGGCGAGGTTGGTGACGCCGGGCTCGACGACGGCGGCGCGGTTCTCGAAGTCGATCTCGCGGACACGGTTGAACTTGCCCATGCCGAGGAGCACGCCGTCGGCGAGCGGCAGCGCGCCGCCCGACAGCGACGTGCCGGAGCCGCGCGGCACCACGCGGATGCCGTTGTCGTAGCAGTAGCGCAGCACCGCGCTGACTTGCGCGGTGGTGTCGGGCAGCACCACCACCATCGGCACCTGCCGGTAGGCGGTGAGCCCGTCGGACTCATAGGGCTTCATCTCGCGTTCGGTGGCGATCACGCCCTCGCCGGGCACGATCGCGCGCAGCGCGGCGACGATCTCGTCGCGACGCGACAGCACCGCTTGCTCCGCCGCCGGCATCTTCAGGTTCGACATGCTCGTCCCGCTTCGGCTTTCTTCTTTTATAACACTCTAATGTAGCGTTGACAGGATGCGCGCATGCGAAGAGGTTGCATGCCGTTGCATATGACAAATTTGACGGTGTCGGAATGTTGAAGGTTGGATTGGCTGTCGCGGCGCTCGTCGCGCTGTGTGGGAGCGCCGTGGCGCAGGATATCGCCGCCGGCGAAACGTCGTTCAAGAAATGCCTGCCCTGCCACGCGGTCGGCGAGGGCGCGAAGAACAAGGTCGGGCCGGAACTCAACGGCCTCGACGGCCGCCACTCGGGATCGGTCGAGGGCTACAACTACACCGACGCGAACAAGAAGTCGGGAATCACTTGGGACGAGGCGACGTTCAAGGAGTACATCCAGAACCCGCGCGCCAAGATTCCCGGCACCAAGATGACGTTCGCGGGAATCAAGAACGAGAAGGAGATCGCCAATCTCTGGGCGTATCTCAAGCAGTTCGGGGCGGACGGCAAGAAGAAGTAGGCGCCTGGCGCCCCCCCGTCGCGCAAGCCGCAACGATTCGCAGTTCTCACGATGAGGACCGAGCGCGAAAAAGCTGTGTACGGAGCCGCGTCGGCTCTACCTGCCGCCACGAGCGCGCGGCACGCTTTCTGCTGAGTCCGACTCAACCGGACGGCGGCGTCCTGCTTCAGGACGCTCGCGTGCGCCGGCAATGTGGAATCGCGTCATGCAGAAACGTGCCAATCCTACTCTGTCCCATTTTGCAGCACCCGCGACACTTGCCGTGGCTCTCTTCTCCGTGTCCGTCCTCGCGGCGGGCCCGGCGGCGGCGGGACAGCGCGGCTTTTCCGGAAGCTGCGTCGGTTCTGGTGCCTCGTTCTCCTGCGCGGGCTCGTATGGCGATCGCGGCGGCAATCCGCATGTGATCGACATCATGCGCGCGAAAAACGAGAGCGCGGAAAAGACGTCGCAGGAGCGGGAGCGGCGCTGGGTCTCCTACTGTTCGCCGTCGATCGCCTATGATCGTTACGGTGTCGGCCGTTACGTCTATGCCATGCGGGGCTGCGAGTTCGGCCGCGACAGGGACTGATTCGGACGGAGGCTCCGGGCGTCGTCGGGGCCGGCGCGCGCGGCCGCTTGCATGCGGCGCGCGCGGGGGCCAGATACGTGAGTGTCGAGACGGCGTGAGCGGCCCCGCATGGCGCGGGCGCCACGCGGCGAACCCTGCCCGGAAGGTGGCCGCATGATCAAGGATATCCTCGTTAATCTCTCGATCGACGGCAAAGGCGATCCCGCCGCCGATTACGCGATCGCAGCCGCCTCCGCGCTGGAGGCACATCTGGCGGCGGTGGCGTTTTCGTATGAGCCGATCATGCCGCTGACCGTGATGGGCGGCGCGCCGGCGAATTTCATCGATGCGCAGCGCCGCGAGAACGATGCGGCGGCGCAGGCCGCGGTCGACCGTTTCGAGGAAGCGGCCCGGCGCGAGGGCTTGTCGGTCGCCTCGCAGGTGCTCAGCACCAGCCTCTCGGGCGCCGCCGACACCTTCGGGCGGATGACGCGGCGCTTCGATCTTTCGATTCTCATGCAGACGCCGGCCGACAGGGCCGCGCCGGAGGAACTGATCGCGGAGAACGCGCTGTTCCAGTCCGGCCGCCCGGTGATCATGGTTCCCTATATTCACCGCGGCGGGCTCAAGCTCGATCGCATCATGGTGTGCTGGGACGGCGGCCGCGCGGCGGCGCGCGCCATCGGCGACGCGATGCCGCTCCTCAAGCGCGCCAAGGCGGTGGACGTGGTGATGGTGCTCGGCGAGGAGGGCAAGCACGACGCGCTGCCCGGAGCCGAGATGGGCGCGCATCTCGCGCGCCACGGGTTGAGCGTGGACGTCAAGCGCATCGTCGCAGACGGCAGCGTGCAGGAGACGCTTCTATCCTATGCCGCCGACATCAGCGCGGATTTCCTGGTGATGGGCGGCTACGGCCATTCGCGCTTGCGCGAATTCATTCTCGGCGGCGTCACGCGTGGCATGCTCGCGTCGATGACGGTGCCCTGCTTCATGTCGCATTGAGGCGCGCCGGGCGTTTATTTCCGTCATCCTGAGATGGCCACGCGAAGCGCGGCCCCCGAAGGACGATGGCCCGAGGCTCGCATCCTTCGAGGCTCGGCGCTGACGCGCCTCGCGCCTCAGGATGACGAAGAGAGAGCCTACGCCGCGTCCTCATCCTCGCGCGGCCACGGCGCCTGCACGACGAGGCCGCGGGCGCGCGCCCCCGCGATGCCGATCCCCTGTAGCGAGAGTAGCGCCAGCATCTGCACGGCGTTGCGGATTTTCGCCGGATCGTCGCCCGCTTCGGCCGCGAGCGGGCCGATCAGGGCCTCGAGCATGGCGCCGACGATCGCGCGCGACGTCAGGCCGGTGTCGAGATCGCTTGACGGCACGTCGGGGAACGCGGCCCGCAGGCGCGTTTCGACCTCGGCGGCAAGCGCGCGGCGATAAGCGAGGCGGGCGGCGTCGACCTCCGCGTCCACCGGCTCGGAGATCACGGCC
>JBDHSU010000023.1:0-37642 GCA_039808325.1 Variibacter sp.
CGCGCAGGCCCCCGCCATGCGCCGCGACCGCCGCTGGATCTGGCTCCTGGTCGGCGCCGGCCTCGCCCTGGTGATCGGCGCCAACTGGCATCTCGTCTACGTCGCCGTCACCTCGCAGCCCGATTGCGTCGCGCATCTGCGCGGCGGCGCCGACGGCGCGGCCGGCTCGTTCAGCGCGGCGAAATCGTCTTGCACTCCCTGATCGCCGCATCGCACCGATGAGGACCTGACGTGATCGAGCACTCCCAACCTTCGCAGACCATCATCCCACCGGTTGTCTCGCCGCTGCCGGTCGACCGGCGCTGGAACCGCGACCTGACGCCGGCCGACGCTTTCCGCTGGCTGGCGCTGGGGTGGCGCGATTTCTGCAACACGCCGCTGCCCAGCATCGTCTACGGCCTGTTCGTCTTCCTCCTCTCGGCGGCGATCGTCTACGGCCTGTTCAAGTTCGAGCTGGACTACATCCTCTTTCCCGCGCTCGCCGGCTTCATGGTCGTGGGACCGATCCTCGCGGTCGGCCCCTACGCCAAGAGCCGCCGGATCGCCGAGGGCAAGCCGGTCACGTTGTTCAGCATGATCTTCGTGCGCCCGGCGGCTGGGGCGCAGATCATGTTCACCGGCGTCCTGCTGTGCCTTCTGATGCTGGTGTGGATGCGCGCCGCCGTTATCGTCTACGCGCTGTTCTTCGGGCTGGTGCCGTTTCCCGGCCTCAACCACATCGCGCCAATGCTGTTCGGTACGCCGACCGGCTGGGCGATGCTGATCGTCGGCAGCGTGATCGGCGCGCTGTTCGCGGCGTTCTCGTTCGGCATCAGCGCATTCTCGATCCCGATGCAGCTCGACCAGCGCGTCGACGCGCTGACCGCGATGGGCTCCAGCATGGCGCTGGTCTGGCACAACATGGCGGCGATGCTGACCTGGGCCGCGATCATGCTGGCGCTGATCCTGCTCAGCATCGCGACCGGCCTCGTCGGCCTGATCGTCGTGTTTCCGGTGCTCGGCCATGGTACCTGGCACGCTTATCTCGCGATGCGGCAGGAACGTGCGGCGCCATGAGTCATTTCTCGCTCGGAAATCGGATCGCGTAATGAGCTGCTGCGCGCCCGGCGTCGAAGCATTCGCCGACGTCGCCGACCATACGGTGGCGCGCGAGGAACTGCTGATGGCCAGCCGCGACCTGGGCGACGGCTTGCGCCAGACCGATCTGTCCGTGCCGACGATCCATTGCGGCGGCTGCATCCAGAAGATCGAGCGCACGCTCGACGCCCTTCCCGACGTCGCCCAAGCGCGCGTCAATCTGACGGCCAAGCGGGTTGCCATCCGCTGGCGCGGCGACACACCACCGTCGTTCATCGAGGCCCTGAACGGCATCGGCTACGAGGCGCATCTCTACGATCCCGGCTCCGAGACCGACGGCGCGCTCTCGAAGGAGCTCGTGCGTGCGCTGGCCGTGGCCGGCTTCGCCGCCAGCAATATCATGCTGCTGTCGGTTTCGATCTGGTCAGGCGCCACGCCGGAAACGCGCGATCTCTTTCATTGGATTTCAGCGCTGATCGCACTGCCGGCGCTCGCTTATTCCGGCCGTATCTTCTTCCGCTCGGCATGGAGCGCGCTGCGGCACGGGCAAACCAACATGGATGTCCCGATTTCACTGGGCGTTCTGCTGGCTTTCGGCCTCAGCCTTTACGAAACCGCGAACGGCGGAGCACACGCCTATTTCGACGCATCGGTGTCTTTGCTGTTCTTCCTGCTGATCGGGCGCGCGCTCGACCACCTGATGCGCGAGCGAGCGCGCACGGCCGTTAAGGGGCTTGCCCGCCTCGCGGCACGCGGAGCGCTCGTGCTGCAAGACGACGGGACACGGACCTACCTTCCTGTCAATGAGATCGCACCGGGGATGATGATCCTCTTGGCCGCGGGCGAGCGCGTCCCTGTCGATGGCCGCGTCGTCCACGGCCGTTCCGACATCGACCGCTCCCTGGTCTCGGGTGAGAGCCTGCCGCAAACGGCGGCTGAAGGGAGCACCCTCCAAGCCGGAACGCTTAATCTGACCGGGCCGCTCACCATCGTCGCGACGGCTGCGGCCCAAGACTCGTTTCTCGCCGAGATGATGCGCATGATGGAGGCGGCCGAAGGCGGCCGCTCGCTTTATCGCCGCGTTGCCGATCGCGCCGCCCGGCTGTATGCGCCGGTCGTTCACCTCGCCGCGCTCATGACCTGCATCGGCTGGCTCATCGTATCCGGCGATCTGCATCGCGCGCTGACCGTCGCCATCGCCGTGCTCATCATCACCTGCCCGTGCGCGCTCGGGCTTGCCGTGCCGATGGTGCAAGCCGTCGCAGCGCGCAGGCTGTTCGAAAAAGGCATCATGGTGAAGGACGGCAGCGCGCTCGAGCGCCTTGCCGAGATCGATACCGTGATCTTCGATAAGACCGGCACGTTGACCGTCGGTACGCCCCAGCTCGTCGGCAAGGATATAGCCCCGGAAGTGCTGGCGTTGGCGGGAGCGCTCGCGGCACATTCGCGCCACCCCTATTCGCGCGCCTTGGCCGCTGCGGCCGCACGCCTGCCTTCGCCCTTCGTCGTATTCGACGAAATATCCGAGCAACCCGGCGCCGGCTTGGAAGCGCGTGCCGGCGACACCATCTATCGGCTCGGCCGCGCCGACTGGGCGCTCGCCGCCGATGCCGCAACGAACGACAAGGAGCATGAGGCCAGCGTCGTTCTTTCCCGCAACGGTACGCTCGCGGCGATCTTCGACTTCGACAGCCGGCTGCGCGCCGACACCCGCGCCGCCGTACAGGCGCTTCGGACGGCCGGCCTCGGCGTGGAAATCGTCTCTGGCGACCGCGACGCGCCGGTACGAGACCTGGCGGCGATGCTGGGCGTTCCGTATCTCGCGCGCGTCTCGCCGGGCGGGAAAGCTGCGCACGCGGCCGCCCTTGCCTCGGCAGGACATAGAGCGCTGATGGTCGGCGACGGCCTCAACGATGCGCCGGCCCTCGCCGCCGCGCACGCCTCGATGGCGCCGGCATCCGCCGCCGATGTCGGGCGCAATGCCGCCGACCTCGTATTCTTGCGCGAGAGCCTGCTTGCCGTGCCGCAGGCGATCAGGATCGCGCGCAACGCCGCGCACCTCGTGCGCCAGAATCTCTGGCTCGCCGTCGTCTACAATGCGATCGCCGTCCCTATCGCGATCTTCGGCTATGTGACGCCGCTGGTCGCCGCCATAGCGATGTCGCTTTCCTCGATTCTGGTGATGGCGAACGCGTTGCGGCTGAAGAGCGAAGGGCCGGTCGCACGCCTCGGCGGGCAGCCGTCACGATTGGCGACGGTCTCTCCCCGCAATATGACGCCGGGCCCGTTTCAAGCGGACATGCACCGATGATGAACTTCTTTTTCCTTATCCCGATCGCGTTGGCTCTTGGGGCCATCGGCCTCGGCGCGTTTCTCTGGTCGCTCAAGGACGGTCAGTACGAGGATCTCGACGGCGCCGCCGAGCGCATTCTCTTCGACGACGATTCTCCGCGCCGGTCGTAACGCGCGACTGAGTTCCGTTCGCGACACGTCAGATATGCAGCGCCTCGCCGAGCGTCTTGAAGCTCGCTTCCTGAAATGCCTCGCCGAGCGTCGGATGCGCATGGATCGTGCCGCCGATGTCCTCGAGGCGCGCGCCCATCTCGAGCGCCAGGCCGAACGCCGCCGATAGTTCGGAGACGCCGGCGCCGACCGCTTGAATGCCAAGGATCAGATGGTTGTCGGCGCGCGCGGTCACGCGCACGAACCCGTCTTCGGCGACAAGCGTCATCGCGCGTCCGCTCGCCTGGAACGGAAATACGCCGGTTCGGATCTCGTGCCCGGCGGCGCGCGCGGCGGCAGGCGCCAAGCCCACCGAAACGATCTCGGGATCGGTGAAACATACCGCCGGAATCGCCATCTTGTCGAAGACGCGGCGTTCGCCGGCGACGATATCCGCCACCATTTCGCCTTGCGCCATGGCGCGGTGCGCCAGCATCGGCTCGCCCGTGACGTCGCCGATGGCCCAGACGTTGCGCATCGAGGTCGCGCAACGCTCGTCGATCGCGATGAAGGGGCCGCTCATCGTGAGATCGAGCTGCTCGAGCCCCCAGCCCTCCGTCAGCGGCTTTCGGCCAACGGCGACAAGAATGGTCTGCGCGCGGATTTCGCGCTTGCCGCCGCCGACCTCGACGACGAGCGCATCTCCCTTCGTGGATGCCCCGACGGCTTTCGCCTTCGTCAAAACCTCGACGCCAAGCGTCGCCAAACGGCGCGCGACCGGCCGGGTCAATTCGGCATCGTAAAGCGGCAGGATACGATCGGTCGCCTCGACGACCGTCACTTTGGCGCCGAGCTTCGCGAAGGCGGTCCCAAGCTCGAGTCCGATATAGCCGGCGCCGACGACGGCAAGCGTCTCCGGCACCCGCGCCAGAGACAGCGCTTCGGTCGATGAAATGACGTTGCCGCCGAACGGCAGCGCCGATAGCGGCGTCGGAACGGAACCCGTCGCAAGGATCACGTGCTCGGCGCGGATCGTCTCCGGCCCGGTATCCGTTTCGACACGGCAGGTCTTGCCGTCGAGCATGACGCCGTGGCCGCGCAGGATATTGACGTGGCTGCGCTTGAGGAGCCCCGCAACCCCGGTATTGAGGCGCGCGACGATGCCGTCCTTCCACGCGATCGTCTTGGCAAAATCGATCGACGGCTTCTGCACCTTGAGACCGAAGGGCGACACCTTTTCCTGCCGGCGCGCGTGGTCGTAAGCCTCGGCGGCGTGGATCAACGCTTTCGACGGAATGCATCCGACATTCAGGCAGGTGCCGCCGACGCGCGTGCGCTCGACCAGCACGGTATCGAGATGGCGTTGGCCGGCCCGAATGGCGGCGACATAGCCGCCGGGCCCGCCGCCGAGCACCAGAACCTTGGTGGAAATCTCGCCCATCGGAGCCTCAGGAGTCGATGAAGATCGCGGCCGGAGTCTCGAGCAGGCCTTTGACGGCCTGGATGAAACGCGCGGCATCGTAGCCATCGACCACACGATGGTCGAACGACGAGGAAAGGTTCATCATCAAGCGCGGCACGAACGCATTGTCCTTCCACACCGGCCGCACGACCTGCTTGTTGACGCCGATGATCGCGACCTCCGGGCGATTGAGAACCGGCGTCGTCACGATGCCGCCGAGCGGCCCGAGCGAGGTGATGGTGATCGTCGAACCGGAGAGCTCATCGCGCTGCGCAAGGCCCGCCCTTGCCGCATCGGCAAGACGCTTCACTTCCGTTGCAAGGTCCCAAAGGTCGCGCGCCTCGGCATGGCGCACCACCGGCACCATGAGACCGGACGGCGTTTGCGTCGCGATGCCGACATGCACGCCGCCATGTCGATGGACGACCTCGGCATCGTCATCGTAGAGCGCGTTCATCTGCGGAAACTCAGGAAGCGTCCGCACGAGCGCCTGGATGAGGAACGGTATGAAGGTCAGTTTCGGCCGCGCTCCGTCTGCCCGTTTGTTCAGGGCGGCCCGCAGTTCATCGAGCGCCGTGACATCAACCTCCTCGACATAGGAAAAGTGCGCCGCGCGCCGCTTCGCATCCGCCATCTTCTGCGCGATGCGCCGACGCAGGCCGATGACCTTGACCTCCTCGATGGCCGTGTTGGCGACGCGCGCGCGCCCGGCGGGAGCGGACTGCTCCCCGCCTCGAATAAAAGCATCGAGATCGTCATGCAGGATGCGGCCTGACGGGCCGGTGCCGCGCACCTGCCGGAGATCAACGCCGGCCTCCAGCGCGCGGCGGCGCACGGCGGGCGACGCGATCGGCTTTTCCCCCGCGCCACGCGGCAGCCCGACCACGGGCCTGATCGAGGGCGGCGTTCGGTTGGGGCCGTTGGAAGGTCTTGGCTCCGCGAAGCGGGACTCGCTTTCGTGCCTCGCCGCGGATATCGACTTCACCGCAGACGCTTCCGGCTTCTCCGCTGCCAGTTCACGATGCGGCGGTTTCTTTTCATGCTTCGCGTCACCGGGTGCCGTCGCGGCAGGGACGAGTTTCTCCGGCGGCGTTTCCTTGGCTGCCGCTCCGCTCGAAACCTCAAGGCGAACGAGTTCCGCCCCGACTGCCAGCATTTGCCCCGCCTCCGCGCCCAGCGCCGTGACGGTGCCATCGACGGGCGACGGGATTTCAACCGTCGCCTTGTCGGTCATCACCGCGGCAATCGTCTGGTCTTCGCGGACCGCGTCGCCGACCTTGACGTGCCACTCGACGACTTCGGCTTCGGCAACGCCTTCGCCGATGTCGGGAAGCTTGATGCTGCGAAACGCCATCTACGCCTCCATCACGGCTTTCAGCGCACGCCCGACGCGTTCGGGGCCGGGGAAGTAATCCCATTCCTGCGCGTGCGGATACGGCGTATCCCAGCCGGTCACGCGCACGATGGGCGCTTCGAGGTGATAGAAACACGTCTCCTGCACCAGCGCGGCAAGCTCCGCACCGAAGCCGGACGTCAGCGTCGCTTCATGCGCGACGACACAACGCCCCGTCTTTCTGACGGACGCTTCGATCGTTTCCAGATCGAGAGGGAGCAACGAGCGCAGATCGATGATCTCGGCGTCGACCCCCGCCTCCTCGGCGGCGGATTCGGCGACATGCACCATGGTGCCGTAAGCCAGCACCGTGACGGCGTTCCCTCCCCGCCGCACCGCCGCCTTGCCGAGCGGCACGCGATAGTGGCCATCCGGCACCTCGCCTTGCGGATGCTTCGTCCACGGCGTGACCGGCCGCTCGTGATGCCCGTCGAACGGGCCGTTATAAATCCGCTTCGGCTCGAGGAAGATCACGGGGTCGTCGTCCTCGATCGCCGAGATCAGCAATCCCTTGGCGTCGTACGGATTCGACGGCACGACCGTCTTCAGTCCCGACACATGGGTGAAAAGCGCTTCCGGGCTTTGGCTGTGCGTCTGGCCGCCGAAGATGCCGCCGCCGGTCGGCATGCGCACGACGATGGGCGCGGTGAACTCGCCGCCCGAGCGGTAACGGATACGTGCCGCTTCCGACACGATCTGATCGTATCCCGGATACATATAGTCCGCGAACTGCACCTCGACGCACGGGCGCAGCCCATAGGCGGCCATGCCGATCGCGGCGCCGACGATTCCAAGCTCGCTGATCGGCGCATCGAAGCACCGGTCCTTGCCGAAACGCTGCTGCAGTCCCTGGGTGCAGCGGAACACGCCGCCGAAGTAGCCGACGTCCTCGCCGAAGACGACGACCGTGTCGTCCCTCTCCATCGTCACGGCCATCGCATCGCGGATGGCCTCGATCATGGTTCGACGCGGCATGTCAGTAACCCGCCTGCTGGCGCTGCCGCCGCAGATGCGGAGGCATTTCGGCATAAACGCCTTCGAACATGTCACGCGTCGACGGTCTGGGCCCGGAGTGAAGCGTTCCGTGGGATTCCGCCTCGCGCTGCGCCGTGACGACCTCGTCGAGGATTTCCGCCTCGCTCTGCTTGTGGCGCTCCACCGACCAGGCCCCACGGAGAATGAGATGCTGCTTAAGCCGCGCAATCGGGTCGCCGAGCGGCCAAGCCTCGACTTCGGTCTTGGGCCGGTAGGCGGAAGGATCATCGGACGTCGAATGCGCGCCCGCCCGGTAGGTCACATATTCGATCAGCGTCGGACCGAGATTGCGCCGCGCACGCTCGACCGCCCATTTGGCGACAGCGTAGACGGCAAGATAGTCGTTACCGTCCACCCGCAGCGCGGGGATGCCGAAGCCGTGACCGCGCGCGGCAAACGTCGCAGCGCCGCCGCGCGCGATGCCTTGGAACGTCGAAATGGCCCATTGGTTGTTGACGATGTTGAGCACCACCGGCGCCCGATAGGTGGATGCAAAAACGAGAGCAGCGTGAAAGTCCGACTCCGCCGTCGATCCGTCACCGATCCAACCGGCCGCAATGCGCGTGTCGTGACGGATGGCCGACGCCATCGCCCAGCCGACCGCCTGAATGAATTGCGTCGCCAGATTTCCCGAGATCGAAAAGAACCCGTACTCCTTCGACGAGTACATCACCGGCAGTTGGCGGCCGTGCAGCGGGTCCTTCTCGTTGGAGAAGATCTGGTTCATCATATCGACCATCGGGTAATCGCCGGCGATAAGCAGGCCGGCTTGCCGATAAGTCGGAAAATTCATGTCGCCCGGCTCGAGCGCCTTGCGGAACGCGGTGCTCACCGCCTCCTCGCCGAGATGCTGCATGTAAAACGACGTCTTGCCTTGGCGCTGCGCCATCAGCATGCGGGCGTCGAAGGCCCGCAATCGCATCATGTGCCGCAACCCGACAAGCACCTCCTCGTCCGAGAGGAGGCCGGACCACGGCCCGACCGCACGCCCTTCGTCGTCCAGCACCCGAATGATCGTATAAGCGAGATCGCGAATATCCTCCGGGCGCGCATCCACCTCAGGGCGGCGCACCGAGCCGGCGGCAGGAACCTCCATATCGGCGAAGGTCGGCGTCCCGCCCGGCCGCACCATGGGCTCGGGGACATTGAGGCTCAGCCGGACACGTGAGGACATGGGCAATCCCGCGAACGACCCGGCCGCGCAAGATGCGCTCCGTCAGTGCATGCTAACTTATGACCATCACGATGGTTTTGTAACTATCCCGCGCGTTCGTCGTCGGCCGCGAAATCAACGGTCTTTCCGAAGGCCCGATGCCGGTTGGCGCAACGGACAAAGGCAATCCAACGGCAACAAAATTTCGCCGCGGCCGCGCGACTGCGGCCCGGAAGCCTTCGGCGTCGATCGCGTGCCTCCCCAACGGATCAAGCGATGGCCTGGCCGCTAGCCCGGCTTGTTGGCAAGCGCCCACAGGACATCGACCAGAACCTTCGCTCCCGCCGTGATGTGCTGCGGCTCCGCCCATTCCGCCGGATTGTGAGAGATGCCGCCACGGCAGGGGATGAAAATCATCCCGGCCGGGCAAACGTAGTGCAATTGCCGCGAGTCATGGCCTGCGGCGGAATAGACGTCCATCGCCGGAATGGCGTTCGATCGCGCCGCGTTCGAGATCAGCGCGCGGATATCCGCGGAGAATGTCAGCGAGGGCGAATGTTGAATCTGATTGAGCTCAACATTGCACGGACCGCGCTCCGCCTCGACGATGTGCCGGATGGCACCGTCCATACGGTCGACGACGGCATTGTCGGGATGACGCAGGTCGATCGAAAAAAATACCTCCGACGGAACGACCGATGGCGCGTTCGGCGTCACTTGCAGCATCCCGACCGTCAATTTGGTATCGGCCGGCACCATCGCCTCCCGGTCGATAGCGGCGATCATCCGCACGGCGGCCATCAAGGCATCGCGACGCTCGGCGCGCAGCGCCGTTCCGGCATGCGCCGTCTCGCCTTGCACCTTCACGCGATAGCGTCGCGTTCCCTGGATGCCGGTGACGACGCCAATGGGAATGCCGGCGGCCTCGAGCACCGGGCCTTGCTCGATATGCGGCTCGACATAGGCGGCAATCTCTCGCCCGAATCCGCGCAGCGGAATCCCGCGATCGCGCGACAGAATGTCGTCAACGGCATCGCCAAGCGAAACGCCGTCGGCATCACGAAAGGCGCAGACTTGATCGAGTGTCTTCGCGCCCGTGAAAACATCGGACCCGGTCATTCCCGGAGCGAAGCGCGAGCCCTCCTCGTTCGTCCATGCGACGGCTTCGATGGCGCGGAGCGGACGCTCGCCGGCTGCGACAATCGCATGGATCGCCTCGAGCGCGGCCAGAACGCCGAATACGCCGTCGAACTTTCCGCCTGTCGGCTGAGAGTCGATGTGCGAGCCCGCCAATATCGGCGGCAACTTCGGATCACGCCCCTCGAGGCGCAGAAAGAGGTTAGCCGCGCCGTCCGTAAAGGGAACGAGGCCGATCTCCCGCCCCCACGCAACGACCTGCGCGCGGGCTTCGCTCTCGATCGGCGACAAGGTCGGCCGGTCGACACCGCCGTCGTCGCGCGCCCCGAACGCGGCGAGAGCCATATGCCGCGCCCAAAGGCGATCACCATCGATGAGCTCGGCCAGGCGTTTCGCCATCGGCCCGCTCAGTCCGTACGCATGATCTGCGACGGGTTGGCACGCGGATCGCGCGGCTTCCACCGCCCCGCCTCGACCTGGCTGAGAAAATCGGCAACGAGACGATTGAACAGCTCGGGCTCCTCGAGGTTGAGCGTATGGCCGGATTTGGGAAAAACGGCGATACCTGCGCGCGGGATCGTGCGCTTAAGGAACAGGCCGGGCTGAATGCAGTGATCGTCCTCGTCGCCGGTCATGATCAGCACCGGTGTGTCGAGCGCGCGGAACTCCGCCTCGAGATCGTAGAGGGAGGGCCGGCGCATCTGCACGCCGCGCATGGTATTCGCCGCGCCAAGCGGGTCGTGCCGCGCGAGCCGTTCGGCGAAAAGTCGCCACCCGCGCGGGTCCTTTTCCTGGAACTGCACACGCGATGCGCCTTCGGCGTAGGTCGGCGCGAAATCCTTCGCACCACGTTCCTGGAAATTCCTTGCGACCTGTTCGGAAATGCCCTTGAAATAATCTTCGTGCGCCTTCTCGGCGCCGTATCCCGCGCCAGCGGCCACGCAAGAAAGCACCCGCTTCGGATGGCGCAGCGCCACGTGCAGCGCGGCGAAACCTCCCATCGACAGTCCGACGACGTGTGCCTTCTCGATACCGGCCGCATCGAGCACGTCGACGATATCGTCGGCTGCCCGCGCCTGCGAATAGCTCTCGACCTCCCGCGGAATGTCGGACGGCGGATAGCCGCGCGCCGCGAACGTGATGACGCGATGCCGGCGCGCGAAGAAATTGAGCTGCGGCTCCCAGCTCCAGTGGTTGCCGCCGAATTCATGCACGAAGATGATCGGCGTGCCTTCGCCCGCTTCCTCGTAGAACAGGCGAATGCCGTCGGTGGTCTTGGCGAAACTCATGCGCCTCTCCTCAGATCACGGACCGGCGGGAGGTGATGCCGCCATCGACGGTGAAAATGGCACCGGAGGTGTAGCCGGACCGGTACGAAGCGAGAAACACGATCAGATCCGTCACCTCATGGAGATGCGCCGGGCGCTTCAGCGGATAGCGCTCCTGCAGTTCCTTGTACCGCCCTTCATCGCCAAGCCAATCCTTCGCGCGTTTCTTGAGCATGTTGTAGATGCGGCCGGTGTCGACTGGCCCGGGATTGACGCCGACGACACGGATGTTGTCGTCGAGCGAACTGCCGCCCATGGCGCGCGTGAACGCCATCAGGCTCGCATTCCCCGCCGTGCCGGCGACGTAGTCGGGATCGAAGACTTCGCCGCCATTGCCGATATTGTTGATGATGACGCCACCGCCATTCGCCTTCATGCGCGGATAGATGGCGCGCGTGAGGTTGATGTAGCCGAAAACCTTGAGCTCCCAGCCGGCCCGCCACTTCGCCTCGTCGACATCCCACAGCGAGCCGCTGGGGATGACGCCGGCATTATTGACCAGCACGTCGACGTCACCGACAGCCCTAACGAGCGACTCGATGACGCCAGGCTGCGTCAAGTCGACGGCGTGGATCGTAGCCTTGATCCCGTTCGACGCTTCGACCTCGGCCTTGATCGCCGCGAGCTTCTCCTTGGATCGCGCGGCGAGATGCAAGTCGCACCCTTCCTCCGCGAACGCACGCGCCAAGCCTTCGCCGATCCCCTGCGATGCTCCGGTGATGAGCACCGTCTTGCCCTTCAGTCCCAAATCCATTCAGACGTCTCCTGCTCTGACCGGCGTGTTCAGAAGAGCTTGACCGGTTCGTTCTGGCCGCGTGCGCGCTCCACCATCGCGGGGAGAAGCGCAACGAATTCCTCCGCCCATGACGAGGGAACGCTGGTGCTCACCTTGATGAAGCGGTCGCCGAATGTCGGCGTATGGTAGGCGCCCTGGCGGATCATGATCCCGCGCTCCTGAAACGCGGCGACCAGCACGTCCGGCCGCACGCCCGCCTTGCCGCACTCGATGATGATGAAGTTGCCGTTGGACGGATAGACCGGCATTTCCAAGCCGGGAATCTTCTCGACGGCGGCATGAATGAGTTTCTGATTGGCGCGCTGCTGTGCCAGCACGCCGGGAAACCATTCGGCCTTGATGGAGAGGCCCGCGGCGGCCGCACGCTGCGACAGGATGCTGGAGCCCAGATTGTTCGGCGGCGCGCCGGCGAGGCGATCGATCAGATCCGGATGGGCAACGACGGCGCCGATACGCAGTCCTGCAAAGCCCAGCCACTTCGAAAAGCTGTAGATCGTCAGCGTACGCTCGGGAGCGTACTTTGCCGCCAATTCGTGCGCATAGGCGAAATGCCGATACGTGCAGTCGTGAATGAGATAGGCGCCCGCGTCCCGCACCAAGGCGGAAATCGCCTTGATCTCCTCCACGGTACAGGCCGTGCCGAGCGGATTGTTGGGATCGACGAGATAGACGACCTTGGTCTTCGGCGTGATCGCCGCGGCAAGCCGCTCTGGCGCAAGGCGATAGCCGTGCTCCTCACCGTAGATCGGAATCTGCTTGACGGTCGCGCCGACCGAGCGCGCAAACGCCATCGGCCAGTTCCACGTCGGATCCGTGGTGATGAACTCGTCACCGGCATCCAGAAGCGTGTGACACACATGGTAGAGCGACGACACCGCCCCATCCGAAACGAGAGCGGCCTGATCCGGCAGACCGAGGTCGCGCACGATACCCTGCCGGACCTCCTCGAGCCCAGCCGGCGGCGCGTAGATGTGGAACTCCTCGTCCCGAATGCAACGCTGCATCGCCTCGATGACGGCAGGGTGCGGCGTCGCGTGATTGGTGTTCTGCCCCATCCACCGCAGGTCTGGCGTATGCACCAAGCGATCGAAGTGCGCATTGCGGATTTCAAAGGGTTTCATGACAGCTCCATACGCCAAATTGCATGCCAGTCTTATCTCGTCGGTACAAAAAATACAAAAATTCGCATTTTCCGCATCCATGCAACTCCCATAGACGCCTAATTAATCTACAGACAGCCTACTTTACATGCAGAAAAGGTTTTTTGGCATAATGTCCTCTTGCGCGCGGACAAAAACCGGATGAAGCTGAAAAAGCACGCTCGCGTGCCCAAGGCATACAGCAGCCACACAGGGGAGACAGGCGATGTCGATTTCACGTCGGGGAATGATGAAGGGGATTGGCGCGGCCGGACTTGGCATGGCTGGACTTGGCGCCTCGGGCATGCGACTGGCAGCGCCCGCCGTCGCCCAGGGGGCGAGCAAAATTTCCTTCACGACATCGTGGATTCCGGAAGGTCCGAACCTTTTCGCCTACGTGGCGCGCGACAAGGGCTTCTGGAAGAACGCGGGGCTCGACGTCAGCGTCGCGCGCGGTTCGGGCTCCGGCGCCGCCGCACAGGCGGTGAGCGCCGGCACTTTCGATTTCGGAATGGCGGCGACGCCGACCGTGATCGTGCAGGCCGCCAAGAAGCTTCCCATTACCTGCATCGGTCAGATCAACTACGACGCGCTGATGGGCATCGGCCTGCTCGCCGGATCGCCGATCAAGACGCCGAAAGAACTGGAAGGCAAGAAGCTCGGCGCCAGCGTCACTTCGGGAGAATATCCGTTCCTCCCGCTCTACGCCGACAAAGCGGGATTCGATCTCGCCAAGGTCCAGGTCGTTCAGCTTGACGGCAAGGTTCGCGAGCGCTCGCTGATGGAGAAGCAGGTCGACGCGGCTTCCGCGTTCGCGACCAGCACCATCCCCTCGCTGGCGCCGCTCGGCACCGACGTGCGCTTCATGCTGTTCCGCGACGTCGGCATCGAATTCTACGGACAGTCGTTGACGACACAACCGCAGAAGCTCAAGGACACCGCGCTTTGCACGGCTTTCGTCCAGGGGGCCATGGAAGCTATCCGCTTCACGATGACGAATTTCGACGAGTCTATCGACATTTTCCTCAAGGCCAACAGCGAAGTGGCGATGTCGTCGACCGGCAAGGAATACGCGCGCATCGGACTTGGGCTCACCAATCTCACCAATCTGGTGCCGGAGGTGAAGGAGCACGGGCTGGGTTACGCCGATCCGAAGAAAGTCGCGGTCATGGCCGACCTCGTCGTCAAATACGCCGCCGGCGAAGGCGCGACACGTCCGGACGTGAACACGCTGTTCACCAATGCGTTCGCGGGCAAGATCAAGCTGAGCGAGAGCGAACTCGCGGCGGCGGAGAAGAATGCGGCCGCGTTCCGGAAATATGTCAGTTGATCGTCTCGGCGCGGGAGCGGACGCCGTGATGTCCCAACCGACCAGCGCGCCGGCGGACGCCGGCGAGCCCACGCTTGTCTCCGTCAAGAAGGTCCAAAAGACCTATCTGACGCGGCAGGCGCCGGTTCAGGCCGTCGCCTCCGCCTCGCTCGATGTCGCACGCGGCGAATTCGTCTCGCTGCTCGGGCCGAGCGGCTGCGGCAAGAGCACGCTGCTGATGATGATCGCCGGGCTCGAAGCGCCGACCGGCGGCCTCATCACCCTCGCCGGCTCCGAGGTGAGGAAGCCGCGACGCGACATCGGCATCATCTTCCAGGACGCCACTCTCCTGCCGTGGAAAAGCGCGCTCGACAATGTGCTGTTTCCCATCCGCATATTGAAACTGCCGATGGAATCCTACCGTCAGCGCGCCCGCGACCTGCTCGCAATGGTCGGCCTCGCGGATTTCGAGCACAAGAAGCCCTCCGAGCTTTCCGGCGGCATGCGCCAGCGCGTGGCGATCTGCCGCGCGCTTATTCACGACCCGGAAATCCTGCTGATGGACGAACCGTTCAGCGCTCTTGACGCCATCACGCGCGACCAGATGAACGTCGCGCTCTCCGAAATTCTCGAAACCTACAAGAAGACCGTGATCTTCGTGACGCACTCGATCCGCGAAGCGGCGTTCCTGTCGGATCGCGTCGTCGTCATGGGGGGACGCCCTTCCACAATCGTTCTCGATATGAAGATGCCCTTCCCGCGGCCGCGCCGGTTCGAGATCGAGGAGACGGCGGAGTTCACATCCGTCTGCCGCAAATTGCGCCTCACGATCGAGGAGGCTCACGGTCATCCGCCCACAGCATCAAGCGCTTCCTCCGCTTCACGCGGGGGCGGCGTGATCGAATAGAGGCACGCCATGGCAACCACAGGCGTCGGCACGGAGACGGGCGCGGTCATCGCCGGCTCCGCCGCGGCGGACAAAAGCGGCTTGTCCAATTTGCGCAGCATCTCGCTGCCCTTGGGTCTCGCCTTCCTCGTGCTCGCCGGATGGCAGCTCGCGGTGACGCTCGGCCACATTGCACCAGTGATCCTCCCGTCGCCGATCTCGATCGTGCGCTACATTATCGACCGGTACGACATCCTGCTGATGCACGCGATCCCGACGACCCTCGAATCGGCGGTCGGCTTCATCCTCGCGACTTTGCTCGGCATCGCGCTCGCCATCATCATCACCTACTCGAAGGTCGCGCGCGAGGCGCTCTATCCCAATCTGGTGTTCTTCCAACTGATACCGAAGATCGCGCTGGCGCCTCTGTTCATCATCTGGCTCGGCATCGGCTCGCAATCCCGCATCGCTTTTTCCGTCTTCATCGCCTTCTTCCCGGTGGTGATCGCGACGACGGCGGGGTTCATGAGCGTCGACCGCAGCATGCTTCGACTATGCCGCGCGCTGACGGCCTCCGAGTGGCAGATATTCACGAGCGTCCGCTTTCCGTCCGCCCTTCCCTACATCTTCAGCGGCATGAAGATCGCGATCACGCTGGCAATCATCGGCGTTATCATCGGCGAATTCATCACCGCGCAGGCCGGCCTTGGCTATCTGATCATCTTCGCCACGGCGCGCGCCGACACGGAAGTATCGATGGCCGCCATCGTCGTATTGTGCGTTTGCGGCCTGCTGCTGTATGGCATCGTGGCGCTTGGCGAATGGATCGCCAACAAATTCTACGCGGCGGACACCGAATGAGATCAGCGTTGCGCTCCGCCGCCGACACTCCCGCCGAGAATACGGAGTCGCTCTCGGCCAATGTGGTGCATCGGCTCGAGGTCGAGATCCTCAAAGGCCAGCGCCGCCCGGGCGATCGCCTCGACGAGCGCCAGCTCGCCGAGCAGTTCGGGGTGTCGCGAACGCCGGTGCGCGAAGCGCTGCAGCGGCTCGCCGCCAGCGGCCTCGTCGTGTCGCGGGGCCGGCAAGGCCTGCAGGTCGCGCAGCTCTCTCTCGCCGACCTTCTCGATGCTTTCAGCGTCGCCGCGGAGCTGGAGGCCCTGGCCTCTGCGCAAGCGGCGCGGCGCATCCGCAGCGAACAGCGTTCGCGCCTCGAGGCCGCGCACGAGGCGTGCTCCGCCGCCGCCAAGGGGCGTGACGTCGACGCTTTCTATGAAGCGAATTTCGAGTTCCACGAAACGATCTCGGCGGCGAGTCACAATCGCATCCTGCACGACGAGTTGCGGCGATTGACGGTGAAAATCTCGCCGTATCGGCGAACGATCACGTATCAGCCCGGCCGCATGGATTCATCGATCCCTGAGCACGGCCAGGTTATGGACGCCATCTTTCGCGGCGACGGCGCCGCGGCAAGTCAGGTGATGCGCGCCCACGTGACATTGCTGGGCGAGGGCCTTTCCGACCTCCTACATTTCTTGCGGATGTCGGGCGACGAGAACATCATCGCCGAACTCATCTGAGCTACCTCAGATTTGCGGGTCCTTGACGATCACCTTGTCGTCGTAGAGCGCGCGGATGTCTTCGCCGTTGAGCGACAATAAAGTCTGCAAGATCTCGTCGTTGTGCTCGCCCAGGCGGTCGGCGGCCAATTCCGTCGATGGAGCCCACCCGGAGAACTTCGCCGCAAGGCCGGGAATATCGAATTCGCCGATATCGCGGTCCACCACGCGGCGCACGGTTCCGCGCGCGCGCAGATGCGGATGCGTCATGGCCTCCTGCAAGGAGAGCACCGGCGCGCAGGGAACACGCTCCGCTTCCAGCGCCTCGATCGCCGCATCCCGGCTCGCGAAATCGCCAAGCCAGGTCTCGATGATGTCGCGCAGCGCCTCGTTGTTGTCGCGACGCGCCCGCGGATCGCGAAACCGCGGGTCGTCCGCTAGCTCCGGCCGGCCCATGGCCTTGACCATTTGCGGCCACTGATGCGGCATGACCATGATGGCGACGAAGGCGTCCCCTCCGCATCGAAAGACCCCCGTCGGCCCGCCATCGGGATGCAGCGAGCCGCTGCGCGGCGGCGCGAATTGCGCGCCGCGCAGCGAAGTCTTCGGGATATTCACTTCGTGCATGTTGAAGTAGGTGTCGACGAGCGAGCACTCGATATATTGCCCCTCGCCGGTACGCTCCCGGTGCAACAGCGCGGCATTGATCGCCATCGCCGCCGTCACCCCCGTCGCGTTGTCACCGATGGCGATCGGCAACTGCGCCGGCCCACGATCGCGCTCTCCGACCGCCGCCGTTATCCCCGCGAAGGCGGCGCCCATGTAGTCGAAGCCCGGCTTGTGGCTGAGCGGCCCGTCCTGCCCCGCGAGGGAGATGGAACACATGATTAGCCTCGGATTGATCTTGCGAAAATCATCGTAGCCAAGCCCCGCCCGCGCCATGACCCCCGGCGCGAAGTTCTCGACCACGACATCGACATGCGCGATGAGCGCGCGCACGATTTCACGCCCGCGCGCATGCTTGATGTCCACGGCAAGGCTTTTTTTCGAATGGTTATGCTGAAAGAAATACGTACTCTGCGACTTCGCGCGCGACGGGTCGCGGGCCTTGTCGCCTGACATGCGTCCACGATCGCCGAAGGGCGCGAGTTCCACCTTGATCACCTCCGCCCCAAGCTCGGCAAGAATGCGCGTGCATGTCGGTCCCGCGACGAACTGCGTGATATCGAGCACGCGATATCCCGTGAGCATGGGTCGGCCGGAATGCATATCGTCCCTCCGCTATCGATCGTTGAGGATCGCGCTCATGACGCCGCACGTACTGGTGCGTTCTCTCGCTTGAGGCCCGCCTCGGCCAGCCGCGCCTCCAGCAAAGGCATCCGGTCGTACCCCCAGAATGGCTCGCCGCGGAAATAGAACATCGGAACGCCGAAGACCTGGTCGGTCACCGCTTCCTCCTGCACGCGCTCGTAATCCGCCAGGCCCTCGCCGGCCAGGTAGTCTCGATAGGCCTGCTCAGTCAGCCCGATGTGCGGCATCAAAAGCGCGATCGCGTCGGCTTCGTCCGCAGCCAGCTCGCGCTTGAAGAACAGGTCGAATACGCGGTTGCCGTATTCGCGGATCCTTCCGTGCTTCTCGGCAAGCAGGCCGCCGATCAAGGCCGGCGTCGTGTCGAAGATTTTCAGCGGTCCGCGGATCATCAGGCCGCCGCGCATGTTGGCCCAGCGCCGGGCGTCCATGTACGAGTACTTGACCTTGTATTCGGAATACTGGCTGCGCTGCCCTTTGCCCTTGAGGCGAAGCTGAAACGGCTTCCATTTCAGGCGAATATTGTACTTCTCCTCCAACGCGAAAGCAGGATCGAAAGCGAGAAACGCGTAAGGGCTCTTGAAGTCCGAGTACATCTTCACTTCGGCGCGGTCTTCATTCTGCATCGCCAACTCCTCCGCTCGTTGTCACCACTCATTGTCTCGTTCGCGCCGACGCCGCGCGCCGACGCGCATCAGATCACGCCTTTCGCGGCGAGGTCAGCGATCTCGGCGTCGGATAGGCCGAGCATCGCGCCATAGACCTCGCTGTTATGCGCGCGCGGGACCGGCGCCGGCGTTTCGTAATGCGTGCGGGCGTCGCTGAATTTCAACGGAAACGCGGCCGCGACCGGCCCCTTCAAATCGGGAAAGGCCGGATGCTGCAGCCGCAGCAACATTTCACGCGCCTGCATATGCGGCCACGCAAGAATGTCGTGGATGTCGCGGATGGGGCTGCAGGGAACACTTCGTGCATTCAGCCGATCGATAATCTCCTGCGTCGTCAATCCCTTGGTCCAGCTCCGAACGACCTCATCGACCTTCGCATTGTTGCCGATCCGCCAGCTCGTATCCATAAAGTCTTCGGACTCGAGCAGGTCCGACCGTCCCATTTCCTCGAGCAATTGCACGAGATCCGGCCGCAGCCCGATGCCGATGGCAACGACCCCGTCCTTCGCCGGGTAGGTGTTGAACGGCGAAACCCGCGTCATCCGGTTGCCTTGACGATATGGCAATCCGAGGCCTTCGAAACAGTCGAGCGGCTCGTCGAGAATGAGCGCGAGCAGGCAATCCGCCATGGACACGTCGATCCATTGTCCGCGCCCCGTCCGCTCCCGCTGAAACAGCGCGCCCAGAACGCCCGACATCGCGAATGTGCCCGCGACGCTGTCGGATATCGGCGAACCGGCCTTGCTCGCGGCCCCTTGCGGCTCGCCCGTGATGCTCATCAGCCCGGTCGCCGCCTGCACCATCAGGTCGAAAGCCTTCAGGCTGCGGTCCGGCCCGGTGCTGCCGTATCCGGTGATCGAACAGTAGATAAGCCGCGGGTTGATCCGGCACAGGCTTGGATAGTCGATGCCGAGCCGCTCGGTGACGCCGACGCGGAAGTTCTCAACGACGACATCCGCCGTCTTTACCAGTTCGAAGAACAGCTCCTTGCCGCGCTCCGCCTTCAGGTTGAGCGTGATCGCCTTCTTGCCGCGCGAACGCTTCAGGTAGGCGATCCCGAGGTCGTCCTGCGTCCGCCGGCCGAGCGAAACACCGTCAGGGCCGAAGAAGGGCGGCGCATCCGCCGTAGGGTCGCCCGCGACCGGATCGTCGATGCGGATGACTTCGGCCCCGAGCGCCGCCAGGAACAGGGTCGCCGTAGGGCCGGAAAGAAACCGCGTCAGGTCGAGAACCCTGACGCCCGCGAGAACCTTCTCGCCATGCGATACATCGTCCATTCCCTTGCCACCTCACATCGAATTCGATGCCGAAACGCTGCGTGAGGACGCAAGCATTTGCAAGTCGCTTCCCCTGTTCGAATTCTTGGCGTCGGAGGCGCAATGTCAATATGATATGGATTACGAAACATGATGCGATTTCCGCATAGCGACAGGTGAGCGGTGGCCAGCCTTCCGGACGTTCCCAACCTTTCCGCCAAGCATTTGCGTGCCATGGCGGTTCTTGCGCGGTTTGGCAGCTTTATCGCGGCCGCGTCTTATCTGCGGATATCGCAACCGGGCCTGAGCCGCATCATTCAACAGGCCGAGGCCTTGCTCGGATTGAGGCTGTTCGAACGCGGCACGCGCGGTGTTTCCCTCACCGAGGCAGGGCGCGAGTTCATTCCGGCGGCCGAGCGCCTGCTGGAGGAGCTTTCGCAACAGTCCCGGCGGGCGCGAACTCTCGACGGCGAGATGCGCGGGCAACTCATCATCTCCTGCCTGATGTCGGTCTCCCACCGCCTGTTGCCGGAAGCCCTTGTCGCGTTTCGCAAGCAGCATCCGAAAATGTACGTGCAGATCAAGGAAGGACTCGCGAGCGCCGTGCACGAGGATGTGCGCAGCGGAATCGCCGACTTCGGAATCGGCAGCGCCACGGGGCTCGGCGAGGGGATCGTGGCCGATTCGATCATGCAGGAGCCTTGCTACGTCGTCCTGCCGCGCCGGCATCGGCTTTACCGCACCGCTTTCGTCAGCCTGAGCGACATTTCCGACGAGCCGATGATCTCCATGCCTCCGGATTCCGGGCTTCGGCGAACCATCGACGTCTACGCCAACGAGCGCGACGTGGTGCTCAATCACAGCATCATCATCAATCAGTTCGGTTCCCTGTTCGACTTTGTAGCGCGCGGGCTCGGGATATCGATCGTCCCGGTAGCGGCCTTGCCGCCATCGGGGGAGTATCCGATCGTGGCGCGGCCCCTTCGCCCCGGCATCAAGCGCCGGACCGGTATCCTTCGCTTGGCCGAGCGGCCTCTGACGCGCGCTTCCGAAGCCTTCCTCGATATCTTCCGTCCGAAATTCCTCGCGGCGATGCATTATCGCGCGCGAGGATGACGGCGGTCCCGGCTCGCGCCACGGATACATCTCTGGAGCATGATCCCGAACCGCGGAAACCGGCTTTCGGAAAAGCGTGCCCTCGGGCTCAACCCGGGGAATCGGGCTCAAACGGGCGGGCCTTGTTCAACGCAGTTGTCCGAGATCCTAGGCCGCCGGCCACGGAAAGCGCGTGAGCTGCCCGGTGCCCCAAGTCAAGCGCGCGGGCGCGTGGCCGGCATGCTCTTGCAAGATGTACTGCAACCGAACGAGATCGTTCAGTATCTCGACGATTGCCCCCCTCTTTCTTGGAAACATCCTTGAAGCGCTCCCTGCCGAGGCCACCGCTTTGGGTTGTCGCATTGGCGACCACCCTCGGCATGCAGATCAACGCATCGATGCTGGACCAAACCCTCGCGATTGTCGCGCCGCTGCTGACGCGAGGGCTCGGAATCGCGCCGGAACGGATCGGAAATCTTTCGTCGTTGAGTTCGCTTGGGACGGTGCTGTTCCTGCTGTTCGGCGGCCCCATTCTGGCGCGGCTCGGCCCCGTTCGCATGTTGCAACTCGGCGCGCTCATCGCCGTTTCGGGGCTGCTGCTGGCGGCATCGGGCATATGGCCTTTGATTCTCTGCGCCGCCGTGATGATGGGAATCGGCTACGGTCCCTCCCCTCCGGCGGGCAGCCGCATCCTGGCGGCTACGGCGCCACCGCGACATCGCACGCTGATCTTCTCGGTGAAACAGGCCGGCGCGCCGGTCGGCGGCGCCTTGGCGGGCCTGATCCTCGCGCCGATCGCCGCGGCCTGGGGCTGGCGGGTCGCGGTTTGCGTCGCCGCGATCGTCGGCATCGCGGCGGCCCTGATTATCAATCCGGTTCGCCGGCAACTCGACGAGGAAAAACGCAGCGAACAGTCGATCGGCCTCACAACGCTTTTCTCGTTGCAAGCCGTCATCGAGCCGTTCGCGGCGCTCGGCGCCAACCGCGCGCTGCTCGCCGTCTCGTTCCTCGCGTTCTCGTTCGCCATTGTGCAAGGGTCGTTGTTTTCGTTCTCGGTGACGTATCTGGTCACCGATCGTGGGCTAACTCTCGGCAACGCGGCCTTCGCCTACGCATGCCTGCAAGGCTCAGGCGCCATCGCACGTATCTTTCTCGGCTGGCTCGCCGACCGCACCGGCCGCCCCGCGCGCAACCTCGCCATCCAGGCGATGGCCGCGGCGGCGCTCGTCGTCGCTTACGGCTCCTTGCCGGCACATCCGCCGCTATGGCTCGCGGCCTTGATCGCGGGCGCCGCCGGGTTCTCCGCGGCCAGTTGGAACGGAATCTTCATGGCCGAGATCGCCCGCCTCTCTCCGGCGGACCGGGTGGCGGAGGCAACCGCCAGCAGCACGCTCTGCGCGTTTCTCGGCTATGTCACGGGGCCATCGCTCTTCTCGCTCCTGGTCAGCCTGAGCGGCCGATACCAGTTGGCGTTCGGTGTCGTGGCCGCGCAACTTTTCTGCATGGCGCTACTGCAATTCACACCGATCGCGCGCGCTCCTGCGCCGCGTGCGCAGGAGCCTTCCCCAGGCTGAAGAAATGTCCTCACCTTGCGGGGAATGGCGAGTCGCGTTCGGACGCCGTCATCCGCTATGTTCCACAGGCTCGACCGGCCGGATAGGAAAACAAGATGTTGGCATCACAGCGCGCGCTTTTCGATATTCCCCGAGACGTCTGTTATTTGAACGCGGCTTCGTGGAGTCCGCTGCCTCTTGCCGTGCAAGAAGCCGGACGCGCCGCAATCGGCCGCAAGGGGCAGCCGTGGAAATTGGCCGATGATCTCGCCACCACCCAGAACGAGCGCGCCCGCAAAGCCGCCGCAGCCTTGCTTGGCGCCGATTCTTCCGACGTCGCGCTGATCCCCTCGGTGGGCTACGGGGTCGCGACAGCCGCGAAGATTTTGCCCATCCCTCGCGGGAGCCGGGTCATCGTTCTGGAGAACGATCACACCTCCCCGGTGTTGGAGTGGATTGGGCGCGCGGACGAACACGGCTTTACTATCGATACGGTCCGGCGGCCGGCCGACGGCGACTGGACATCCGCCGTCATCGAAACGATCGAACACAAGAACGCGGCGCCGCTCGCGCTCGCTTCGATCTCGTCCGTGCACTGGTCCGACGGCGGGGCACTCGATGTCTCGCGCATCGGCGCCGCGCTGAAGCGGCACGGCGCCGCCTTCCTGATCGACGCCACACATGACGCCGGCGTTCGTCACATCGACGTCGCGACGCTCGATCCCGATTTCCTGATCTTCCCGACCTATAAGTGGGTGCTTGGCCCCTACGGCCGCGCTTTCATTTACGTCGCGAAGCGCCGGCAAAACGGTGTTCCGCTCGAGCAGACGGGCGGCGGCCGCAAACATGTCGTCGCCGAGGATACGATCTACTTTCGTGACGTCGCCTATCGCGACGACGCAAGGCGTTACGACATGGGGGAACGCGACTACCTGATCTCCATGGAGATGGCGTCGATCGGCATGGAGATGATGGCGCGCTGGGGCAACGATGCGATCGTCGGCCGGCTGTCGATGCTTACGCAACGATTGGCGGATGGCCTTGCCGATCTCGGCGTAGCGCTGCCCGACCGGAAATTCCGCGCGCCTCACGTCTTGAGCATCGGTTTTCCGAACGGCATGCCGGACGGACTGCCGCAAAAGCTCGCCGCCCTGCACGTCTACGCGGCCCCGCGCCTCGGGCGGCTGCGCCTAAGCCCGCACGTCTATAATGACGAGGAGGATGTCGATCGTTTCGTCGAGGCGTTCCGCGGCGCGCTCAACGCTTGATTCCGTCCATCGGCGAAGAGCGTCGCGAGACGCCGATCCAACGCAGTCAAACAAAGCACAGGAGCATTTTCGAGCGAAGAGGATTCCGTTCGCATGAAGAAAGCGCGTCAAATCAAAGCCGCAAGTCTTTCATCGTTTCATGGAAGCGGTGAAAGACTTTAGATCACGATGATTTTGGATCGAATCGATCCAAAATCATGAACGTGATCGATTCTCATAACTTAGAGCGGAATGCGGGCGGAAAACCGCTCCACACTTTTCCTCATCCCGCTCTAGAGTCTGATCCAATCGCATTGAATCAGACCCGTCGTTGTCGTTTTGTTTGAGCACGATCCCCCGGGTCGAGCCCGAGAGCATGTCTTTCCGAAAACCGGATTCCACCTTTCGGGATCATGCTAGCCGCCGATACGGCCAGGCGCGCGATTGGCGGAACCGGCCGCAAAGCGGTTGGCGGCGACGACCACGAGCGTCGTCAGCAGCACCATGCTGAGACTGAGAACGGCAATCGCGCCGACGTCGCCACTTTCCTTCAGATCGAAGATGAGCACCGAGAGCACCTTGGTTTCCGACGTGAATAGCACCACGGCGGCGGAAAGCTCGCGGATCACGCCGACGAAGATGAAGCACCACGTGGCGATGGCGGCGGAGCGCAAGAGAGGAAAGACGATGTCGCGCACCGTGCGCAACCGAGTCGCTCCCAGCATGCGCGCCGCCTCCTCAAGTTCGGGATGCATCGCATGAAACGCCGAGTTGATCTGCTGATACGCGGCCGGCAATTCGATGGTGACGAAAGCGATCAGCAGGATCCACAATGTCCCGTACAGCGTGAGCGGCGGACGCGTATAGGCCAGGAACAGGCCGACCCCGAGGACGATTCCCGGGATCGCGAGCGGCGCGGTCGCGAGAAAGCTGAGCCAGCGATATCCGGGAATGGCTTTACGCGCGACGGTGTAGGCGATCAACAAAGCCAGAAGCGCGCCGAGCGTCGCCGCCGCAACCGCCAGCGTGAAAGTGTTCTGCAGCGCCGGCATCGTCGCGCTCAACTCGCCGAAGGTGAAACGGAAGTTCTGCAGCGTGAACGTTTCCGGCCCGACCAGGCGCGAAGACATCTTCGAGAACGCCGTATTGAACAGAGCGAAATAAGGAAGGAACAGCGGCATCGCGAGAACGATCATCGCAAGCGCGGCCGCCGGATAGCGCCACGCACCGAGCCGGATCAGGCGCGGCGCGCCGTATTTTCCGCCGAGAACCGCGTAGCCGCGCCGCCCGAGCACGACCGCCTGCGCGCGCAGCAGCACAATCGTCAGGACAAGCAGCGGCACCGCTGCGGCCGCCGCCAGTTGCGGCTTGGGCGGAAACTGAAACAGGCTCCAGATCTTCGTCGTGAGCGTATGGAAACCCGCCGGGATGGCAAGGATGGCCGGCGACCCGAACAGGTTCAGCGCTTGCAGGAATGCGACAAGAACGCCGGCCAGCAATGTCGGCAGCGCCAGCGGGATAGTGATCCGCCGCGCCGTCGCCCATGTCCCCGCCCCCAGCATCGACGAAGCGTCTTCGAGTTCGCCCGGCATGCGGTCGAGCGCATTCGCCACGAGGATGAAGACGTAAGGAAAAGTGTAGCAGGCGATTACGAAGATCAGCCCGCCGAGACTGTAAATGTTGAGCAGCGCCTCGTCCGCGGGCGCGCCCGTGAGCGCTCGCCAGAACTGGTTCAATAGTCCCGAATTGGGTGCCGCCAACATTTCCCAGGCGATGGCGCCGACGAACGGCGGCGTCACCAGCGAGGCCATGACCAATGTGCGTACGGTGCGTACCAGCGGCATGTCCGTGCGCGCCACGAGCCAGCCGAGAGGCGCGGCCACGAGGCCGCAGATCACACTGACTGAAACCGAGATGGTCAGCGTCGTCTTCAGCGGTTCGACAAACGCCGCATCGGTCAACAACGTCGCAAAATTGGCGAGCGTCGCGTAGCCATCCCGGTCGGTGAAGGCATAGACGAGAAGCCACCCCATCGGCAGCGCGATCATGGCCGCGAGGAGGAGCGCGACGCCGATCAGCGCCGGCCGGGTGATGTCGAACGGGGGCGTATCGCTTCGCACCGAAACGCGCGGCTCGGCGCGATCGAGACTCATTCGTGAGGGCTCCGCATGCGCCGGACGGCGATCAAAGCTCTTTATACCTTAAAGTACTTCACGTACCGCGCCTTGATCTCGTCGGCCTTGTCGGCCACGACATTCGCTTCCTCGCGCAGCGTCTTGATGTCCGAAAATTTGCGCACGCCGGCCTTCTCCTTCACGGCCGGATGCGCCGAGCGCAGTCCTCCCGCGTCGACGTTGAGCTGCTGCGCTTCCGCCGTCATCGACCAGGCAAAGAAAAGCCGCGCCGCGTTCGGGTTCGGCGCGTTCGCCATGATCCCCGAGGGGCCCGTGACCAGCGGCGTTCCTTCAGCGGCGTAGACGGGTTCCACCGGCTCGCCGCGCGCTTTCATCGCGAGAACGAGATATTCGCCGCCGTCCGCCATGACCGCGCGCTCTCCTTGCGCGATCTTCTTCGGCGGCTCCGTCGCGGACTGGACCTGCATCACCTTCTGCTTGGCGAGTTTCTCGAACCAGGTCCATCCGAGATCGCGGCTGAGTTGCTGCGTCGCGGTCATGATGGTGCCGCTGTAGCCGGGATGCGCCTTGACGATCTTTCCGACCCATTTCGGATCGAGAAGATCGGCAAAAGACTTCGGCGCCTCCTCCGCCTTCACGAGATTCGTATTGTACGCGATCGGCGACAGCGTGATGCGCCATGACGCGAACATGCCGTCCGGGTCCTTATGCGCCGCCGGGAAGTCGCGCGCGACATCTTCCGGCACATAAGCGGCAAGCATTTTCTCGCGCTTCCAGATGATGAGGTGAGCGGCGTCGGAACTGTTGACGACGTCGCAGTTGTAAATGCGGCTCGCATATTCCTGCCCGATACGCTGGAAATTGCGCTCGGCGCCGGAGCGCTCCACCCGCAACGTCACGCCGGGGTACTTTGCCTCGAACGCCTTTCCGACCTTCTCCGCCAGCGGCAGGTCAACGGAGGTGTACCACGTGACCTTGCCTTCTTTCTTCGCCGCCTCGATCAACGCCGGCGTGACCGCCTCCGCCGCGGGGGCCGCCTGGACGGTTGCAACGACGGAACCCGCGGCCATCGCCGTCGCTCCTGCCAAAACATCACGGCGCGTCCATTTCGTTGTCATGTCTCGTTTCCTCCTGAAAGCGCCTGGCAGCGATCCGCGGGCAGGCGCAACCAAACATGCTGACCCGGATCGATCTCGTGATCGGCCGAAGCTGTCAGCCTCAATTCGCTTTTGTCTTCGAGCATCAGTGTGTAGTCCCGCGAGGAGCCGAGGAAAACGCAGCGCGCCACCACGGCGCGCAGGACGTTTTCAGACTGTGCGGGCCGCGCGGCAAGAAGGTCGATCTCGTGCTGCCGGATCGAAATCGGCACCGTCTCGCCGGCGCGCAACGTCCGTCCTTCCGTGACGAGAATGCTGTCGCCGACAGCGACGCGCCGGGCGTCGAGCGCCTTTCCGGTCAGGATATTGCTGCCCCCGATGAAGCGCGCGACGAAAGCCGAGCGCGGGTGCTTGTAGATGTCCTGTGGCGTCCCGACCTGCTCGATGCGGCCGCCGTTCATGACGGCGATAAGATCGGCGGTCGTCATCGCCTCGGCCTGATCGTGTGTCACATAAACGGTCGTATAACGGTAGCGATCGTGAAGGCGGCGGATTTCGAAGCGCATTTCCTCGCGGAGGTTGGCGTCGAGGTTGGAAAGCGGTTCATCCAGCAAAAGCGTTTCGGGTTCCACGACCATCGCGCGCGCGAGCGACACGCGTTGCTGCTGCCCGCCTGAGAGTTCCGCCGGGTAGCGATCCGCCAGCGATTCGAGGCGCGCGGTCGACAGGATCGCCTTCAGCTTCTCGGCGATCGTCTCTCGATTCATCTTCCGGATCTTGAGGCCATAGGCAACGTTCTCCGCCACCGTCATATGCGGCCAGAGCGCGTAACTCTGGAAGATCATCGACATGTTGCGGCCTTCCGGAGCCACGGCATGGCCCGGCGACGACAAAACCTTGCCGCCGACGACAATCTCGCCGGCCGTCGGTTCGATAAATCCGGCAATCAGGCGCAGCGTTGTCGTTTTCCCGCAGCCCGACGGCCCCAGCAGGCATACGAGCTGCCCATGCTGGATGCACAAATCCACGTCGGCAAGCGCGACGGCATCGCCGTATCGCTTGCCCAGGCCCTTCAGTTCGACTGAGGCCACATTTCCTCCCTTTCCAATACCTTATTCAAATCGCTCCGCGCACGCTATAGTCAACGCCTCACCGGAGAAGCGCTATGCAAGAACAGAAGATCTACGGCCGGCGCGAGGGCGCGGTCGGCCATGTCGTTTTCAACAACCCTGCAAAACTGAATGCCGTTTCGCTGGATATGTGGGACGGCTTCGTCCGGCTCATGAAGGACTATGCGGAGGATGCCGCGATTCGCTGCGTCGTGGTCAGCGGCGCCGGCGGTAAAGCGTTCGTTTCCGGTGCGGATATCTCGAAGTTCGAAAGCGAGCGCGCCAACGCCGAAGCTCAGGTGCGCTACGACGCGATCTCGAAGGAAGGCTACGAAAGTCTCTACAATCTTCCAAAACCGACCATCGCCATGATCACCGGCTATTGCATCGGCGGCGGCATGAATCTCGCGGCGTGCTGCGACATGCGCTTCTGCAATGAAGGCGCCCGCTTCGGCATTCCCGCGGCCAAGCTCGGCCTGGGCTACGGGTTCTTGAGGATCGAGCGGCTGTCCCGCATCGTCGGCCTGCCGCGCGCGATGGAAATCCTCTTCAGCGCCAAGCAATACTCCGCGAAACAGGCCTACGACATGGGTTTTGTGAACGAAGTCGCGCCCGACGGAGAGCTCGACACGGTGGTCGGCAAGATGACCGACGCCCTCTCGCAGAACGCACCGCTGACGATCGCCTTGGCAAAAGCCGCCGCGCGCGAGATCGCAAAGCCGGAGTCGCAGCAGGATCACGCCAAGCTCGAAGCGATGACCAAGGCCTGCTTCGACAGCAACGACTACAAGGAAGGGCGCCGCGCGTTCATGGAGAAGCGCAAGCCGGTCTTTACGGGCCGATAGCCGGACGCAAGCTGCCGTCGGCCGGTGCAACACGCAAGCCAAACTCCTCCGCGCTTTCCGACAACCAACTCCAGAAGCTGCCGCACAGGCTCCGGAACAAAGCGATGTCGAAACTTGAATCGGCATCGCTTCGCCAAAGAACGATGCCGATGTGCGAGCAGACGGTCGCCGCCACGCCATCGGCGGCGAAGGCGCGGGGGTGAAGATCGATCGGCACCCCCTTCGCCAAAAGCGCGCGCGTCCTGCTTCCCGCGATCCGCAACACCCCGTAGCCATCGGACTGGTCGACGATGGCCGCATGCTCGCCAAGCGCCTGTCCCAGGTCGGAAGCCAACGGCCGATCACCCGGGCGGAAAGCAAACCAGGTGCGGGGGCCCGTGCCGAGAAACGTCACATCGCGCGCGACGACGCGCTTCGGCCCGCTTGGAAGCGCGATCCCGTAGGTCGCCTCGATCACCGCCGCAAGCTCACGGGATCGCGCGACAACCGTCGCGATCTGTAGGCTCGCGCGCTCGGTAACGACAATGCCCGCGTCTTTCGGCCCGCCCGGAACAAGAAGACCATCGAACGCGCCGCGCACCTTCAGTGGGAGAGCCGCATCAACCACGCAAACGCACTCCTTCCGGGTCGACGAACACCGGCGCGCAGATCGTCACGTCCTGATCGTTGTTGCGCACGGCATCGTACGCACGCACGCGCTCGCCGTGACGCGTCGGCCCATTCACCACCAGCGCCAAGCCGATCCAGCCCTCGAGTGCCGGCGAGTAGGCGACCGACGTGACGTAGCCCTGATCGCTGGCGGCGACGGCGGCGGCACCGCCCGGAAGGATATGCGCGCCTGCGGTCAGGCGCCGCCCCTTCTCCACCGGGCGGATCCCCACGAGCGTCGGACGGTCCGGCGCCACGAGCGCCGGCCGGTCGGCCATCACCCGGCCGATGTAATCCTTCTTCGTCGACATCATACGGCCGAGCCCGAGGTCACGCGCCACCGTCTGCCCGTTCAGTTCGTTGCCCGCGACATGCCCTTTCTCGATCCGCATCACGCTCTGCGCCTCGGTCCCGTAGGGGCAGCCGCCGAACGTATCGCATAACGCCATCAGGTCCTCGAGAACGGCGGCGCCGTGGCGCGCTGGCGCCGCCAGTTCGTAGGCAAGCTCACCGGAAAACGAGATGCGAAACAGCCGCGTCGTGATCCCTCGCAGGGAAATCTCGCGGCACCCCATATACGGCAGCGCATCGTTCGAAAGATCGACGTCGGAGCCATAAAGCTGCGCCAGAAGTTCGCGTGCTTTCGGTCCCGCCACCGCATATTGCGACCACTGCTCGGTGACCGAAACCATCGCGACATCCAGTTCGGGCCATAGCGCCTGATGGCAGAACTCCAGATGCTGCATGACCTTTGCGGCGTTCGCGGTGGTCGTCGACATCACGTAGTGGTCGTCGCCGAAACGCGATGTAGTGCCGTCGTCCATGACGAAGCCGTCCTCGCGCAGCATCACGCCATAGCGGGCCTTGCCGACGGGAAGCGTCGAGAACGTGTTGATGTAGACGCGATCGAGAAATGTCGCCGCATCCCGCCCACGGATATCGATGCGGCCGAGCGTGGACACATCGCAGACGCCGACGCTGGAGCGAACCGTCCGCACTTCTCTCACGACGCTCGCGAGCCAATCCTTCTCGCCGGGCCGCGGAAAATATTGCGGGCGCAGCCACGGCCCCGCCTCGACCATGACGGCACCGTTTTCGATCGCCCAAGCGTGCCCCGGCACATGCCGCGTCGGCCGGAAATGCCGGCCGCGATGATGTCCTGCAAAGGCGCCGATCGCGACCGGTTGGTGCGGCGGGCGCGACAGCGTCGTGCCGACATCGCTCATCGCCTGCCCTGTCAGGGCCGCCATCATCGCATGGCCGTTGAGGTTGGACGTCTTGCCTTGGTCGGTCGCCATGCCGAGCGTCGTGTAGCGCTTCAAGTGCTCGATGGAGCGAAAGCCCTCCGCATGCGCGAGCGCGATATCACCGGCCGTCACGTCGTTCTGGAGATCGACGAACGCCTTGTAGCGCCCCCCGTCAACGTGCCACAGCGGCACGACGGCCGCCGGCTCGTCCTCCGCGCGCGGTTGCGGCGCCGGCGTCGCCGAGAAGCCGCAAGCGGCCGCCGCAGCGGCGCCTGCGGCGCTTCCACCCCGAAGACTTTCCGCCAGCCCGAAGTCGCCGTTCGCCGCACCGGTCACCGCCATCCCGTCCGGCAGATCGCCTGGGACGAACGTCGACAGCGCCTCCGACCAGCGCGGCTTCCCGCCGCGATGCGTGGTGAGCGCGACTTGTGGATTCCAACCGCCCGACACAGCCACGAGGTCGGCTGCGAACACCTGGCGTTTCCCGCCGGCTGAAACGACGGCGGAGGTCACTCCCCGTGCATCGCCCGCGACATCGACGATACGCCCACCCAAAAGAACGCGCGCGCCAGCAGCAGCCGCTGCCTTGGTGAGAGTCTCATCGACGCTCGCGCGCGGATCGACAACCGCTTCGACTTGCGCGCCCGCGGCGGCAAGGTCGGCGACGGTTTTCCAGCCGTCGTCATTGGTGGTGAAAACGACAGGCTTGCGCCCCGGCAAGACGCCAAAACGATTTAGATAGGTGCGCACGGCCGATGCCAACATGACGCCGGGCCGATCGTTGCCGCCGAAGACAATAGGGCGCTCCGTTGCGCCCATCGCGTTGACGCAACGCTTCGCGGCGATGCGCCAAAGCCGCTGGCGCGGAACGCCTGCGGCGGGCGCCGTCATATGGTCGGCGACGCGCTCGAGTGCACCGTAGACACCATCATCGTAAGCGCCGAAAACCTGTGTGCGCGACATCACGCAAACATCCGGCAGGCTCCCGAGTTCGTCACTCGCCGCCGCCGCGAAAAGATGCGCAGGCGCATCGTCGATCGTCTGGCGTTCGCCGAGAAGGCGGCCGCCAAGCCGCGCGTCGTCCTCGCAAAGAATGACACGCGCACCGCTGCGCCCGGCCGCAAGAGCGGCCGCAAGCCCGGCGGGACCGGAGCCGATGACCAGGACGTCACAGAAAGCGTAGGCTTTCTCGTAGCGGTCGGGATCCGGATATTCGCTCGCCCGCCCGAGACCGGCGGCGCGGCGAATGAGAGGTTCGTAAACCTTCTCCCAGAAGGACGCCGGCCACATGAAGGTCTTGTAATAGAAGCCGCCGACAAACAGCGGCGACGCGATCTGATTGACCGCGAGGATGTCGAAAGCGAGCGACGGCCAACGGTTCTGGCTCGCCGCTTCTAGCCCGTCGTAAAGCTCAATCGTGGTCGCTCGCGTGTTCGGCTCGCGCCGCGCGCCGGTGCGCAGTTCGACAAGCGCGTTCGGCTCCTCCGGGCCGGCGCTGAAGATGCCGCGTGGCCGATGATATTTGAACGACCGGCCGATGAGCTTGACGCCGGCCGCGATCAGCGCCGACGCGAGCGTGTCGCCCGCGTGACCGGCGTAGACCTTGCCGTCGAAGGTGAATGCCAGCAGCCGATCGCGATCGATAAGGCCTTGGATCGCTCCTCCGGCCGGGAGGCGGTTGGGTTGCGCCGCGTCGGTCATGGCGTTGCCGCCCGCGACTTCGACGCACGCGTCAGTTTGGCATCCTCGATCGCGTGCGTGCGCGTGTTGCGCGTGACCGTCAGCCAGGAGCGACAGCCGCCCCCGTGATACCAAAGCTCATCGTGCAGCCCCGCGGGATTGTCGCGGAGGTGGACGTATTCATGGAATCGCTTGGCGGCGTCCGGCGACGCAGGATCTGGCCGCTGCGAGAGAGACGCATCACCGAGATAGGTGAACTCCGTGATGTCGCGGACGCCACAGAAGGGGCATGGAATGCGCATGGCGTCGTCTCAATGCAAATTCGGTTGGGCGCCCGCGCCCTTCTCGTCGATGACGGCACCCGAGGCGAAGCGGTCCAACCGATACGCCGCCGCGTTCGGATGGGATTGCCCCGTCGCAATGAGGTGAGCGAAGCACCAACCGGAGGCGGGCGTCGCCTTGAAGCCGCCGTAACACCAGCCGCAATTGAGGTAGAGATTTCCGACCGGCGTGCGGTCGATGATCGGCGAGCCGTCCATCGACATGTCCATGAGGCCGCCCCACGAGCGCAGCAACCGCACGCGCCCGACCTGCGGCATCAACGCCATGCCGCTTTCGCAAACGTCCTCGACCACGGGAAGATTGCCGCGCCGCGCATAGGAGTTGTAGCCGTCGATGTCGCCACCAAAGACAAGCCCGCCCTTGTCCGATTGGCTGATGTAGAAGTGGCCCGCGCCGAAGGTGATGACGCCCGGCACCAGCGGCTTGAGCCCTTCGGACACGAAGGCTTGCAGCACATGGCTTTCGATCGGCAGCCGCAATCCCGCCATCGCGCCGAGTTGCGAGGTCGCTCCCGCGACCGCGAGGCCGACTTTCTTCGCCTTGATATCGCCGCGCGTCGTTTTCAATCCGACAACGCGCCCGTCTTCGATCGCGAGATCGACGACCTCGCAATTCTCGATGATATCGACGCCCCGGTCACTGGCGCCGCGCGCAAAGCCCCAGGCGACCGCGTCGTGGCGCGCGGTGCCGCCGCGCCGCTGCAGCAAGCCCCCTTGGATCGGAAAGCGCGCATCGTCGAAATTCAGAAACGGCGCCATTGCCTTCACCGCGTTCCGGTCCAGCAGCTCCGCGTCGGCGCCGTGCAACCGCATCGCGTTGCCCCGGCGCGCATAGGCGTCGCGCTGCCCGTCGGAATGATAGAGGTTGAGCACACCGCGCTGGCTGACCATGGCGTTGTAGTTGAAGTCCTGCTCCAGTCCCTCCCACAGCCTCAGCGACTGTTCGTAGAAAGCTTCGTTGCCTGGCAGGAGATAGTTGGAGCGGATGATCGTCGTATTGCGCCCGACATTGCCCCCGCCGAGCCAGCCCTTTTCAAGCAGCGCGACATTCGAAATGCCGTGGTTCTTCGCGAGATAGTAGGCCGTCGCGAGCCCGTGCCCGCCGGCCCCGACGACGACGACGTCGTATGCGTCGCGCGGGCTCGCCTTGCGCCACTGCTCGGTCCAATGGCGGTGACCGGTCAGTGCGTTCCGGGCCAGGGAAAAGATCGAGTAGCGCATGGCGGCATAGAACCGAAGCGGCGGGAAAATTGATCCCCCTGACCCGAGGAACATGTGCTATCGCTGACGTCTTTTCTTATCTGTAACGGACATATTCATGTCCATAAAGGACAGAACGTCGCCAACAGGCCCGAAAACGATCGGGTTTCTCCTGGTGGAGAATTTCTCGCTGCTGTCGTTCGCGGTTGCGGTCGAACCGCTACGGGCGGCCAACGTGCTGAGCGGTCGCAACCTCTACGCCTGGCGCTTCATCGCCCCGAATGAAATCGCGGCGACGGCCTCGATCGGCGTGAAGCTCCATCTCGATGGCGATCTCGCCAGCGATGAACGGCTGGACATGCTGTTCGTGTGCGCCGGCGGCAACCCCGCGCTCCATCGCGATCCGGCGACATTTCGCTGGCTACGCCGCCTCGCACGACGCGGCACGCCTCTCGGGGGCATCTCCGGCGGCTCCTACGCCCTTGCGCGCGCCGGCCTCCTCGACAAGCGCCGGTGCACGATTCACTGGGAGCACATGGCGGCGTTCCGCGAGGAATTCCCGCACATCGACCTGCGCGCCACCTTGTTCGAGATCGATCGCGACCGCTACTCGTGCGCCGGCGGCATTGCCTCGCTTGACATGATGCATGCGATCATTGAGGCAGATCACGGCGCCGCCCTCGCCAATGCCGTCACCGAATGGTTTATTCAGACTTCGGTGCGGCCCGGCAGCGGCGCGCAACGGATGGAACCGCGCGAGCGGCTCCGCATCCTCAACGAATCGTTGATCAAAGCCATCAAGTTCATGGAACGGCGCTTCGACGAGCCGATCGGCGTCGAGACTCTCGCCGGCGAGGCGGGTGTGTCGGCGCGCCACCTGCAACGCCTGTTCGCGCAGCATCTCGGCATGACCGTGGAGAAATATCTCTTCTCGCTGCGCCTCAATCGCGGCCGCGAGCTCCTGCGTCAATCGGACCTTCCCGTGCTCGATGTCGCGCTTGCTGCGGGCTTCTCCACCGCGGGCCACTTCTCCCGTTCCTACAAAGCAAAATTCGGGCTAGCTCCGCGTGACGAGCGCCGGTCCGCACGCGCCGTCGCTCTTCGTCCGAAATTCACCTCGACCGGCCTAGGCCGAGACGAACGCGATCGGCACGCTTGACGAAAGACCGGCCCGCCTGGGAGCCGCCTTCCTGCAATGTCGTTCCGCCGATCCCCCCTGGGATCACGCCCTCGGCGCGCGATGACGCATGGGTCGACGGCTTGACACCTTCGCCGACAATCCGCATTTTGTAACCGCTTTCATTTTTCCCGGCCCGCGGCCAAATGTGCTTTCCGGCGGGCCACAATGTGAGGATTTTACGATGGGAACACTGATGCGATTGGCCTGCATGTCGAGCGCAGTCCAGCGGAATGAGAACCATCGTATCGTTCAAGTCGTCTTCTCGCCGAGCGACCTCGTCGACACCCGCATCCTCGGGATCGAGCGTTCGACATACTTTCCCTCCGGCCGCTCTCCCGTTCACGCCGAAAGTCACTCCGAGGAGATCATCTACTTCAAGCGCGGGCGCGGAAAGGTGCTCCTCGGCAAAGACTACGTGGATGTCGGTCCGGGCGATGCCGTGGCCATTCCGTCAGCGATCGAACACCATGTCGTCAATTCCGGCGAGGACGTGCTCGAGCATATCCTCATCGCGGCGGAGATCGGCGAACGCCCGCCGCAAAAAGATTACAAGGCTCGCCCCGGCGACTGCCTGCCGCAAGATCAGACGCGCCTCCTCAGCCGGCTGACATGTCGCCGATTCACGATCGACGAGGGCAAACGCAACGAGGAGATCGCGCTGCCGGAACACGAGAGCGTTTACACGATCTCAGGCGGCCATGGCATTGCCCATATCAAGCTCACCGGCACCGAATATGAATGGCAGTACGCGCTCGATGCGTCGCACTGCATTTGGATTCCCGCCGGCGTGCCGCATTCCTTCCGCAACATCGGCGATATGCCGCTGCATCTCGTGAACTTCCAGGTCGCCACGTCCTGACGCAGGCCGGATTTTTCAATCAGGACACAACGCATCGGAACGGCGCTATCGCCGCCGGCACATCCCGGCAAAGGGATGGCGCCGTTTCGAGCCTCGCCCTACGCCGAAAGCCTTATATATCGCGGCTTTCAGCGGCTTGACTTCGCGCGAAACGCAGCCCTATCGATTGCGGCGTTTACCTTCCTCTTTCTGCCGACCTGACGTCGATACGAGGTCAGGTCGTCGGCCCCGATCCTCCGTCGTATCAAGTCCAGGCCTGGAACCGTGCTGACGTCTGCTTCCGAAACACAAACAAGCGTCGTAAGGCGCGAGAGCGCCGCGTCCCAAGGTGCCCGCCTGCCCCGCAGCCTGCGCGACATGCTCGCGCTCGAGGATTTCGATCGCGCCGCGCGCAAACACCTGCCCCGCATGGTCTACGGCTTTATCTCCGGCGCGGTCGAGACCGGCGCGGCGCAGCGCGCGGCAGCCGCGGCTTATTCGGATTATGCTTTCGTGCCGCGCACGTTTGTCGACGTTTCGGCCCGTAAGCAGAGCGTCACTCTGTTTGGACGCGATTATGCGGTGCCGTTCGGCATCGCCCCGATGGGCGGTTCGGCCATCGCCGCGTATCGCGGCGATCTGATCCTGGCGGAGGCCGCTGCCGTCATCGGCCAGCCGATGATTATGAGCGCATCCTCGCTCATCAAGCTCGAGGAGGTGCATCAGCAAAATCCCGCGACCTGGTTCCAGGCGTACCTTCCCGGCGATCCGTCACGCATCGAGCCCATGGTCGAGCGGGTCAAACGTGCCGGCTTCGAGGTTCTGGTCGTCACGGGGGATACCCCGGTTCCGGGAAACAGGGAGAACAACGTCCGCAACGGCTACAGCATGCCCATCCGCATTACGCCACGGGTAGCGCTCGACTGCATGCTGCATCCACGTTGGCTGGTCGGCACCATCGGCTGCACGTTCGCGCGGCACGGAATGCCGCATTTCGAGAACATGGAAGCCGATCGCGGGCCGCCGATGTTCTCGCGCGATCTGGTCAGGAACTTCGGCTCTCGCGACAAGCTGTCTTGGGAGCATATCGCGCTCATCCGCAAGAAGTGGCAGGGTCCGCTCGTCGTGAAGGGACTGCTGTCCGTCGAAGACACGCGCCGCGCCCGCAACATCGGCGTCGACGGCGTGATCGTATCGAGTCACGGCGGACGGCAACTCGATCATGCCGTCGCCCCGCTTCGCGTGCTTCCACGCATCAAGGCCGAGGTTCCCGATCTGACGATCATGGTTGACGGCGGCATCCGGCGCGGCACCGAAGTCCTCAAGGCTTTGGCTTTGGGCGCAGCCGCGGTGTTCGTGGGCCGCCCCTACATCTACGCTGCCGCCATCGCGGGCGTAGCAGGCGTCACCCATGCTTCGAAGTTGCTGAAAGACGAAGTCGATCGCGACATGGCGCTGCTTGGCCTGACAAGCCTTCGC
>JBDHSU010000024.1:0-36185 GCA_039808325.1 Variibacter sp.
ACGGACGACATCGAGGCCGCGCGCAAGAGACTGGACGAAATAACGCTGTCCACCGGGATGCGCCTCCTGGGGCGCCGAGGCTCGATGATGCTCGACAACCGCGGAGTTGGAATGCGCGCGCGCGGGCGCGGCGCCACCGATCCGCTTGCGGCCACGCGCCGTCGTCACGAACGGCTCCTGACCCATTGTTCGCAGGAAACGCCTCGACACCAAGCCAAAGCAGAACCTCGCCGCCGTGCGCCTTCTCGATCGGAAACCACCATAAGTTGCTTACTGCAATGAAGCGACGAAGCGATCAAGAGCCTTGTGGAATCACACATGGAAAGCTCGTCCGCACGCGCCGCGATCAGCGCGGCCGCTCCTGAAGCTCGCGGCGATCCTCCCGCGCGTATCGCGAGGCGAGAATCTTCATGCCGAGATGGCGGAACCGGTGGAACGGAAAAACCGCCGGGAGGGTCCGGCTCATCGGCCCGGCATCGATCCGCTCGCCGCGCGCCAGACGCGCCGCGCATTGCCCGAGAAGATGCGTCAGCAGCACGCCGCGCCCCATATAACCGAGAGCGAAGAAGATGCGAGGCGAAAGGGCTCCGACATGCGGGATATCGTCCCGCGTGATCGCCACCTTGCCGCTCCAGCGATGCGAGATCGCGATATCGGCCAAGGCGGGAAAGATCTCGCCGAGCGCTCGCTGCAGCGGGCGATAGACCTCGGGGGTATCGCGCCTTCCGGTCAAATCACCGCGGCCGGCGAACAAAAGCCGGCCGTCCTCCAGCAACCTGAAGCCGCTGAGAATCCGTTTCGTATCGGTCACCGGCGCATCGAGACGCAGCATGTTGGCGCGCAGCGCCGGCGGGATCACCTCCGTCGTCATCAGCGCGGAGGTCACCGGAACGATACGCCGCGCCAGATCGCCGGGGCTGGCGGCAAGTCCGGTATAGCCATTGGTGGCGAAAATCACCTTGCCGGCGTGAACACGGCCCGCCGGTGTCTGCAAAATCACACCCTGCGCGTCTTCGCGCATGTCCGTCACCGGCGAATGCGCGAACACCGGCACGCCGCGGGCGGCGAGCCCTTGCGCGAAGGCGCGCGTGAAGTTGTAGGGGTGGATCGCGCCGGCGCGCGGATCATAGAAGCCACCGACGTAGTATTCGGTGCCAAGCTGATCGCGCGTGGTTTGCCGGTCGAAGATGCGGACCGAGCGGTCGCCGACCTCGCGCTCCAGCCAGCGCGCGTCCGCCGCGAGCCGTTCCTGCGCGACGGGCGCATGCGCCGCGGTGAAATGTCCGTTGCGCTGGACGAACGGCGCGAGCCCATAGGCATCCACCACGGCTTCGAAGTTCGCCAACGCGTCGAACAACGAGCGGTGAAGGACGCGCGCCGCCTCGACGCCGTGCTGGGCGGCGAGCGCGGCAAAGCCGCGCTTGTAGCGCAGCACGAGGAAACCGGCGCTGCGTCCGCTCGCGCCCCAGCCGATCTCGCCCGCCTCCAGCACCGCGCAGCTTATGCCGGCTTCCGCCAGATCGTGCGCCGCCGCCAGGCCGGAATATCCGCCGCCGACGATCGCGATATCGCAGCGCTGCTCGCCTTGCAGCGACGGCAGCGCGGCGGCGGAAACCGCGGCGGATCGCCAGTACGACGCCGGGGGCTGAAGCTGCTGGTCGGCCGCGGCCATCGATGCCTATCCCGGCATGCCCGTCTCGGCCGCCGTCAGCGGCCGGAGATTGGTGGGATAAACGGTCATCTCGGGAATCGACGTCCGCTTCGGCATCAGCGCGACGAAGCGCATCGCTTCGGCGAGATCCTCCGGCTGGATGAACTGGTCGAGAACCTCCTGGGAGTACTTGACCTTGCGGCGCGCCATGATCGGCGTGTTCACGTCGTCGGGGCAGATGCAGCAGGCGCGCACGCCGAACTTCCACGCCTCGTGCGTGAGCGACAGGCTCAAGCCGACCATGCCGAACTTCGACGCCGAATAAGCGGTGCCGGCGACGCCCGACACGCGCCGCCCGGCGGTCGAAGCGATATTGATGATGAGGCCGTCCTGCTGCTTCTTCATGATCGGGAACACGGCGTTGACCATGTTGTAGGCGCCCGTCAGGTTGACGGCGAGCACATGGTCGAAGTCGGCCGGCTGCAATTCCTCGAGGCGGCGGTTGACGACATTCAAGCCCGCGTTGTTGACCAGAATGTCGACCCGGCCGAACTGGGAAATAAGACGCTTCGCGGCGGCATCGACCTTGTCGCGCTCGGCGACGTCCACCGCTTCGATCGCGATCTTCGCTCCCGCCGCCTTCGCCTCTTTCGCCACCTCCTCGAGCGGCTCCCGGCGGCGGCCGATGAGCGCGACCGTCGCGCCCTCGCGCGCGAACATCAGCGCGCCGGCGCGGCCGATCCCCGTTCCGCCCCCCGTGACCCAAACGACCTTTCCGTCAAACGCGCCCATCGTGAAACTCCATATTTGCGTGACTTATTCCGCCGCCTCGGCCTTGCGCCGAAGCTGTGGGAATTCGGATTCGACATGGTCCATGGCGGCGTGCAGCTTGCGCGCGTCCACATTCACCGCATCGCGGAGATGCGCGAAGACGCGCTGCTTGAGGAAGAACCGCCACGACACCGGGCGCTGGCGGAGCCGCTCGATCAACGCATCGTAGGTTTCCTTCGGCCACACCTTCTCAAACGCCTCGCGGCCGCGGCCATAATCGAAATGGCCCTCGCCTTCCTGCTTGCGCATCTCGGCGCGCCGCGCCTTGGTCGCGGCCTCGTCCACCTTGCCGTCCACGATGACGACGCCGTACTCGCTACGCGCCCCGTCGACCGTGACGAAGTGCTGGCGGACGTCGTGCAGCACCGCCTCGGCCGGGCGGTCGAGCGGCGAGCCGAAGCCGCCGCCACCCGAGGACGTGATGCGGATGACGTCGCCCGGCTGCGCCGTGAAGATATCGGTATTGCCGAGATTCTGCTCCTTTGGCGTTCCTTCGTTGACGACGTAGCTCGACGCCTTGCCCGCCCTGCCGCCGCGCACGCCCCACGGCTGAAAGCGGGTGCGGTCGCGGTTGCGCGCGGTAATGACCGAATGCGGCGCGAAGACCTTGAAGATCAGCGTCGTCGAGAGGCCGCCGCGGTAACGGCCGGCGCCGCCGGAATCCGGCGTCAGGTAGTAAGCGAGGATGCGCAGCGGCACCTCGACCTCGTTGATCTCGACCGGCGTGTTCTTGAGAAATCCGCCGTTGCCGCCGGAGCCGTTCGAACCATCCGAGAACGGCATCGCCCCGCCGCCGCCGATCAGCGGATCGATCGCCGCCATCACGCGGCGGCCCGTCTCGGGGTCGGAGGTCAGCACGTTCATGATCGAGATGCTGCCGGCGGGCGCCGCCGGCATCCGGTCCGGCAGGGCCTGCGACAGGCAGCCGAAGACGACGTCCTGAAGTCGCGTCGCGGTGAGGCTGCGCATGCCGACGGCGGCCGGGAACTGCGGATTGAGCACGCTGCCTTCGGCAAGCAAACAGTGGAACGGCCGCGTCATCCCGGTATTCACCAGAATGTCGGGCATCAATGAATGGAACGCGTGGAAAATCCCGACCAGCAGAAGCGTGTGACGCTCGAAGCCGCCGGTCGGCACATTCAGCGACGAGGTGAGCTGCGGATCGCTCTTGGTGAAATCGAAGACGATGCTGTCGCCCTTGACGATCATGTTGAGCGCCAGCCGGCAGGGCGAGCCGCCGACGCTGTCCTCGTCGATATAATCCTGGAAGAAATACTCGCCGTCCGGGATCGTCGAGATCAGCGCGCGCGTCTGCTGCTCGCTGTAGCTCAGCAGCGCCTGGATGCCGTTGCGGAACGTGTCGACGCCGAACTTGCCGGCCATCTCCAGCACTTTGCGCTCGCCGGTGTTCATCGCCGCGACGAGCGCCTTGAGGTCGCCCCAGTTCTGGTCGCGCACGCGAACGTTGGTCAGCATGACCTCGACCAGTTCGCTGTTGAGCTCGCCCTTGCGGAACAGCTTGGTCGGCGGAATGCGGATGCCTTCCTGGTGCACCTCGGTCAGCGTCCGCGACAAGCTCGCCGGCACCGCGCCGCCGACATCGGTGTTGTGGATGTGGCCGACCGAGAAGGCGATGAGCTCGCCGTCGTGGAAGATCGGCTTCCAGAGATGGATGTCGGGCGAATGCGTACAGACGAACCCGCTATACGGGTCGCTGGTGATGCAGATATCGCCTTCCTCGTAGGAGGGGATGAGGCCGATCACCTTGCCGTAGTCGAGGCCGACGAACCACGTCGAGCCGAACCCTTTCGGCGCGGCGAAGGTCTGCCCCTGCGGCGTCGCGAGGCCGCAGGTGAAATCCTCCGTCTCCTTGACGAAGGTCGAGTGCGCGGTGCGGTAGAGCGTGCTCGCCATGGCGTCGGCCGCGGCAAGACTGTGGTCGGCAAGAACCTGCAGTTGAACCTTGTCGATGCCGAGCCCTTGCTCGTTCTGCTCAGCCTTCGCGGCCGTCGCGGCGCCGGTCGTCATGACAGTGTTCCGTCCTTGAGGATGAGGTTTCCGTAGCCGTCGACAAACCCGGCGAAGCCCGGCAGCACGCAGGTCGTCGTGTCGCTTTGCGAGACGATGGCCGGGCCTTCGATGGTGGCGCCAGGCTCGAGCTTCGCGCGGTCGAACAGGCCGGCATCGTGCACCTTTCCGCCGTAGTAGACGGAGACCGTGCGGTCCGGCTTTGCCGCGTGCTTGCGCAATTCGCGCAGCGGAAAGTCCGGCTTCGGGTTCGCGGCGGCAATGACCACGCGCGCGTTGATGACCTGCACGGCCGCCTTGCGGTCGCAATAGTCGTAAAGCCGCTGATGCTCGTTGTGGAACGCGTCCGCGATGCTGTCCGCGTCCCGCTTCTTGATCCACTCGGCCGTGATCGGCGTTTCGATCTCGAACGACTGCCCGGCATAGCGGATGTCGGCCGAATACGTCAGTTGCGGCTCGCCGGGATGGCCTTGCTCCTTGCGCAGCCAGTCCATCGCCCGTTCGGCGAGGGTCGCATATGTCGATTCGAGCGCGGCGAGCGTCGCCGGCTCCAGCATCTCGTAGACCGTCTGGATGAAATCGTTCTTGGTATCGGAGACGAGGCCGCCCAGCGCGCTGAGCACGCCGGGCGTCGCCGGGACGAGCACCGTCTCGATTCCGAGCTCGCGCGCGAGGAAGCAGGCGATCATCGGCCCGCCGCCGCCGAAGGGCATCAAGGTGAAGGACTTCGCTTCGGTGCCGTGGCGCGCGAATACCTTGCTCATGCCGGCATACATGCCGGAGACGGCGACCCTGATGACGCTTTCCGCGGCGTCGCGCACGTCGACGTTCATCTTCTTCGCCAGCGTGCCGATGGCGGCCTCGGCCTTGGCGCGGTCGATATTGACGGCGCCGTAGGCGATTTCCGCTTGTCCGAGGAACCCGCACACGACGAAGGCGTCGGTGGTCGTCGGCCGCTCGCCGCCGCGACCGTAACACGCCGGTCCCGGCTCCGAGCCCGCGCTCTCCGGTCCGCTCTTGAGCACTCCCTGGTCGTCCACGCGCGCAATCGAGCCGCCGCCGCCGCCGATCGACGACACGGAGATCGAGGGAACATGCAGCACGAACTCGCCGACATCCTCGCCCGATCCGAACTGCGGCTTGCCGTCGATGATGAGCGCGACATCGGCGCTGGTGCCGCCGATGTCGAGGCTCGCGATATTGCCGAAGCCGCTGAGCTTGGCGACGAAGGAGGCCCCGGTCACGCCCGACGCCGTGCCCGACAGCAGCACGTCGACGCAGGCCCGCTTGCCCAGCTCGGCGCGCATGACGCCGCCGTTCGATTTGGTGATCTGCGGCTCGGAAGAGACGCCTTCGTCGCGCAGCGCCTTTTGCAGCGACGTCAGATAGTTCGTCATCCGCGGCTGCACATAGGCGTTGATCACGCCGGTCACCGTACGCTCGTATTCGCGGATCACCGCCCAGATGTCGCTCGAGCAGGTGACGTAGAGTTCCGGCGCGGCCTCCGCAATCAGTTCCTTGATGCGCTGCTCGTGCGCCGGGTTGCGGTACGAATTGATCAACGCCACGGCGATGCCGCTCACCCCGTACGCCCTGGCCTGCGCCACCGCGGCGCGCACCTGATCTTCGTCAAGGGGCGTTTCGACGCTGCCGTCGGAGAGAATACGCTCCCGCATCCCGATGACGTGCTCACGATCGATCAACGGCCGCGTGCGCAACGAAAAGAGGCTGAACACGTCCGGCATGCGCAGCCGCGCAAGCTCCAGCACATCCTCGAAGCCCTGCGTCGCGAACAGGCACAGCTTTGCGCCGTTGCGCTGGATCAGCGTGTTGACGCCGACCGTCGTGCCGTGGGTGAAGTAGGAGACTTTCGACGGCTCGATGCCGTAACGCTTCTTCAGCGCCCGCAGCCCGTCGATGACCTCCTGCCCGGGCCGCGTCGGCGTCGAAAAGACCTTCAGCGTGTAAAGCTTGTTGGCATCATCCAGAACGGCGAAATCGGTGAACGTTCCCCCGATGTCGACCCCGACCCGATACGTCATTCAACTCCCCGTGCTTTCCCGATTTACGCCGGCCGCCACGATCGAGGCCCTATGCCGCCTCGAACACCCCGAGCCGTTCGCGGATTTCCGCGCGCACCTCGTCCCAGGATTTGCGCGGCTTGCCGCGATTTGCCGCGATCCGATCGGCGACCATGCCGGCCGCGACCTTGCGTGGATTGACCTTGCGCCGAGCGGATTCGGCGAGCACTTCGCGCGCTACCTTGCCGATCAGCTTTTCGTTCGCCTCGAATGCCTGCTCGACATTGCCGCCGAGATAGTCGACCCACGACGCGATGACGCCGCCGGCGTTGGCGATGAAATCGGGAACGGAGACGATTCCCCGCTCGAACAGCGCCTGCTCGGCGCCCTCGGTGATCGGGATGTTGCTGCCGCTGGAAATGATCTTCGCCTGCACGCGCCCGGCGTTATTTTCGGTGATGACGTAAGGCCGCGCGCCCGGGATCAGGAGGTCGACCGGAAGATAGTAGATATCGGTATTGGGAATTTTCTTTCCGCCCGGATATTCGAGCACGCAACGGTCGCCGTGCTGCGCGCGCAACGCCATCAGCTTCTCGAAGTCCAGCCCCTTCTCGTCATGGACCGCGCCCGCGATGGTCGAGACCGCGACCAGCTTGGCGCCGTTCTTGACGGCGTAGTTCGAGACGCCGACGCCGACGTGGCCGAAGCCTTCGACCGCGACCGTCGCGCCCTTGAACGGGCGGTTCGCCGCTTCGAAGGCCGCGCGCGCGGCGACGTACACACCATGGCCGGTGATGTGAAACTCGAGCGGCAGGCCGTCGACCTTCTTGGCGAACAGGCCGGAGCGGGGATACTCGGCGCCGGCGGCGGCATAAATCTCCACCAGGTCCTCGACCCCGACGCCCATGTCCGGGCCGACAGCGACGATGCGCGACGCGAGGTAGGGCGCGAGCGCGCGGCCGAAGGCTTGCATATAGCGCTTGCGCGTCTCGGCGGGCATTCCGGGATTGCCGACAATGCCCGCCTTGCTGCCGCCGCGCGGCAGGCCGATGATTCCGTACTTGTAGGTCATCGCACGCGCGAGCGCGGCAACCTCGTTCACGGTCACGTCCGGCAGCATGCGAATGCCGCCGCCGGCGGGCCCGAGCAGCGTGCTGTCCACGACCAGGACGCCCTGCATTCCGCTCTCCGGGTCCGCGACCATGACAATGGCCTCCGGTCCGATCGTGTCGATCTGCGGGAACGCGATGGGGGCCATGTAATCGTCTCCGATGGGTTTCGGTTCAGGCGGCGCTATCCAGCGTCGCCGCATTGCGCCACTTGCTCAGCAGTTCGTGCTCACGCCGTTGCGCCGCCTCGACCCGCGCGCGCTTGATGTGGCCGAAGCCGCGAATGGTCTCGGGAATGCGCGCGATTTCGATCGCGGCGGCGTGATTGGCGGACGTCAGCTTGGTGAGAAGCTCATCGATGGTCGCGCCGTAGGCGTCGATCAGGCCGCGCTCCATGCGCCGCTCCTGCGTGTAGCCGAAGGGATCGAACGCGGTGCCGCGCAGGCCCTTGAACCGCGCGAGCAGACGAAACACGGAAACGATCCACGGCCCGAACGTCATCTTCCGCGGCACGCCGGTCGCGGGGTCGGGCCGCGCCAGAAGCGGCGGCGCCAGATGATAGGTAAGCTTGAAGCCGCCGGCGAACTGCGCGTCGAGCCGCGCCTGAAAGCTCGTCGCCAGATGCAGCCGCGCCACCTCGTACTCGTCCTTGTAGGACATCAAGGTGAACAGATTGCGGGCGACCGTTTCGGCGAGCCCGCTGCGGCCCTTCGCCTTTTCGCGCTCCGCCCGCTCCACGCGCCGCACGGTTTCGACGTAGCGCGACGCGTAGGCCGCGTCCTGGTAGTCGGTCAGGAACGCTTGCCGCCGCGCGACGAGCGTCTCGAGCGTCTCGGGCTGCGCCTCTCCCGCCGGCGTTTGCCTTCCCAGCAATGACTGCGCCCAGGCGGGATCGTGCGCCGCGCGCCGCCCCAGCGCGAAGGCGCGCTTGTTCGCGTCGACGGAGACGCCGTTGAGCGTGACGGCCTCCATCAGGGCCGCTTCGCTGATCGGCACCACGCCGTGCTGATACGCGAAGCCGAGCAGGAACATGTTGGCGGTCAGCGCATTGCCGAAGGCGGCGGTGGCGAACTGCGTGGCATTGACCGCAAAGACGGCGTCGCCGCTTGCAGCGTTTCCGAGCCGCCGAAGCATGAACTCCGGCGAAAGGTCCACCGACTGGTCGAGAACGAAGCTGCCGGGCGGCGCCACATGCGTGTTGGCGATGACCTTGGAGTGGCCCTTCTCGAGCGTCGAGATGAACTCGGGCGCAACGGCGGCGACGACATCGCAAGCGATGAGCGCGTCGGCGGCGCCGAGGCCGATGCGCGTCGAATGCAGCGCGTCGTCGCGCGCCGCGATGCGCACATGGCTTGCGACCGCGCCGTTCTTCTGCGCAAGGCCGAGTTGATCGAGAACCGAGACGGCGATACCGTCGATATGCGCCGCCTGCCCGAGGATCGCGCTGACGGTCACGACGCCGGTTCCGCCGACGCCGGTGATCAGAAGATTGTAGGCCTGCGTGATATCCGGCAGCTTCGGCGGCGGAAGATCGCCCCCGTCCACGCCTTGCGGCTCGACCAGCGCGGGCTCGGCCGTTCGCGGCTTCGCGCCATGCACCGTGACGAAGCTCGGGCAGAAGCCCTTGAGGCAGGAGAAATCCTTGTTGCAGTTCGATTGATCGATCTGCCGCTTGCGGCCCCACTCCGTATCGAGCGGGGCGACGGAAACGCAGTTCGATTGCGTCGAGCAATCGCCGCAGCCCTCGCACACCAGATCGTTGATGAAGACGCGCTTGTCCGGATCGGGAAAGGCGCCGCGCTTGCGGCGGCGGCGCTTCTCGGCCGCGCAGGTCTGATCGTAGATGATCGCCGTCACGCCGACGATCTCACGCAACTCGCGCTGCACGGCGTCGAGCTCGTCGCGGTGCCGGATTTCAATGCCCGGCGCCCACTGGGTTCCGGCGGCATACTTCCACGGCTCGTCGGTGACGACGACGATCTGGCGTACGCCTTCGGCGTGAACCTGACGGCTGATCATCGCGGGGTCGAGCGGACCGTCGTGCTGCTGGCCGCCGGTCATCGCGACCGCGTCGTTAAACAGGATCTTGTAGGTGATGTTGACCTTGGCGGCGACGGCCGCGCGGATCGCCAGCAGGCCGGAGTGAAAGTAGGTGCCGTCGCCCAGGTTCTGGAAGATGTGATCGATGCCGGCGAAGGACGCCATTCCCGCCCAGTTGGCGCCCTCGCCCCCCATATGCGTGATGGTGCGCGTGCTGCGGTTCGGCTGCCGCCGGGCGAGCGCATGACAGCCGATGCCGGCCATGGCCCAGCTTCCGTCCGGCACCTTGGTCGATGTGTTGTGCGGGCAGCCGGAACAGAAAAACGGCGTGCGCGCGAGGTCGACGACATTGGCGCTCGAAGCCGCCGCGCCGATCTGCCGCAACCGATCGAGGCGCTCGCGCACGCCGTTGTCGTCGGCGAGGTCGCCGAGGCGCGCGGTGATGATCCTCGCCACGATCGACGCGGAAAGCTCGCCATGCTCCGGCACCAGCGGCGCGCCGTGCTCGTCCCGCTTGCCGACGATGCAACGCGTCACGTCCGGCGCGCTGAAGAGAATGTCCTTGAGCTGGGCCTCGATCAGGCTCCGCTTTTCCTCGACGACGAGAATTTGCTCCGCCTCGCGGCAAAATGCGCTCACGCCCTGCGGCTCAAGCGGCCAGCTCATGCCGACTTTATAGACGGCGATGCCGAGCCGCGCCGCCGCCGCGTCGTCGAGGCCGAGTTCCTCCAAGGCCTGGCGAACGTCGAGATAGGCCTTGCCCGCCGTCACGATCCCGAGGCGCTTGCGCGGCGCCTGCAACGCGACGCGATCGAGGCCGTTCGCGCGCGCAAAGGCCTGCACCGCCGGCAGCTTGAATTGCAGCAACCGCGCTTCCTGCGCCAGCGGCAAGTCGGGGTCGCGAATATTGAGCCCGCCCTTGGGCAGCGCGAACGACGGCAGGCGAATTTGCAACCGGTCGGGATCGAGCGTGACGGTGGCGCCGCTTTCGACGATGTCGCCGGTCGCCTTGAAGCCGACCCAGCAGCCGGAGAAGCGCGACATGGCGAAGCCGATCAGGCCGAAATCGAGATATTCCTGCACGCTCGCGGGGCAAAGAATGGGAATGGCCGCCGCGACGAGCGCCTGCTCGCTCTGATGCGGTATGGTCGAGGAGCGGCAACCGTGATCGTCGCCGGCGAGCAGCAGCACGCCGCCGTGTTGCGCGCTGCCCGCGAGATTGCCGTGCTTGAAGGCATCGCCGCAGCGATCGACGCCCGGCCCCTTGCCGTACCAGATGGCGAAGACGCCGTCGTGCTTCGGGGCGGGCCAGAGTCCGACCTGCTGCGTCCCCCAGACCGCCGTCGCCGCCAGCTCCTCATTGACGCCGGGCTGGAACTTGACGTCGGCCGCCTTGAGAAAATGTCCGGCGCCGAGCAGCGCCGCGTCGTAGCCGCCGAGCGGCGAACCGCGGTAACCGGAGATGTAACCGGCCGTGTTGAGGCCGGCGGCGCGATCGCGCTGCCGCTGCATCAGCGGAAGGCGCACCAGCGCCTGCAGCCCCGTCAGAAACACGCGGCCCGACTGCGCCGTATATCGCTCGTCCAATCTGCGTACGGCCTTACCCATCTGGGCGCCTTGTCGATGCGAACACGATGCCCGCGATTGACGATTGGAGTCATTTCGATAAACTAATCATGCGCAATGCGCACAAGTTAGTCTCTATGCGCACAGGCGACCATGCGACGAGAGCGATGTCAAGTGTGGTTCGGATGCTGGAGATTTCGCCGGGGCGACGCCGGTCATTTCCGCTGGCGCGCGAACGGCAGCGTGCTCGAAAGACCGCCGTCGACGGCGATCGCCTGCCCGTTGACATACGACGCCTCGTCGCTCGCCAGGAACAGGGCGACGGCGGCCACCTCTTGCGCGGCGCCGGCACGATGAAGCGGGTTGAGCTGCCCGATCCTCCCCTCCGTTCCGCGCGCCCGCGCGGCGTCGAAAAGTTTCCGCGTCATTCCGGTTTCGATCAGGCCCGGACAAACCGCATTGACGCGCACGCCGCTTCCATCGAGCGCGTTGGCCGCGGTCTGCACCAGACTGATGACGCCGGCCTTGCTGGCGCTGTAAGGGGCACTGCTCGCGTTCGCGCGCAATCCGGCCACCGACGCCGTGCAGACGATCGAACCGCGCCCCTGCGCGGCCATGAGCGGCGCGCCGTGCTTGATCGCCAGGAACGGGCTGAGCAGATTGACGCGAAGCGTGCGCTCCCATTGCTCGACGGTCTGCTCCAGAAACGGCGTCGCGCCCCCTCCGATACCGGCATTCGCGAAGATCACATCCACGCCGCCCCATGCGCCGCTCGCGGCGTCGATCACCGCGGCAACCGCCGCCTCGTCGCTCACATCGGCGGCGCGCGCCAGAACCTCGCCCTGCGGGCGCAGCGCCGCGACGACCTCGTCGAGCTTTTGCGCGTCCAGGTCGACGGCGAGAACCGCGGCGCCTTCGGCGACAAAAGCATGCACGCTGGCGCGGCCGATGCCGCTTGCCGCGCCGGTGACGATCGCTCGCTTGCCTTCCAAACGCTTCATGGCCTGACCTCTCGCATTGATGCCGCGGCGACGGCGGCGCGACGAATGCCGGATGCGGATCGTGCGCTTTGCGCACATCCCGCCGCGGCGAACCGGCGCCGTCCTAAAACGCCGGCGCGCTTTCGTCCACGACGGCGTGTCGCAGCCGCCGCCACGCAATTGCACGCAGGGGTCGCTTGCCTCCCGCCCATGGCTCATAGGACGATCGCGTCCGGAGCGGCGGCACGCCCGCGCTATCGCTCAGGATCGCGTCGAACATGACGGATGCGCAACCGCAAGACCTGAAGCTCGAGGACGTCAGCCGCAGCTTCGGCCCGGTGGTGGCGCTGGAACGCACGACGCTCACGATCGCCGCGGGAGAACTGCTCTCGCTGCTCGGGCCGTCGGGCTGCGGCAAGACCACGACCTTGCGCATCGTCGCCGGCTTCGAAACGCCCGATACGGGCCGCATCCTCGTCGGCGGGCGCGACATCACCGGGCTTTCGCCCAATCACCGTCGCCTCGGCATGGTGTTTCAGGATTACAGCCTGTTCCCGCATATGACGATCGGCCAGAACGTCAGCTTCGGGCTGCGCATGGCGAAACTGCCGCGCGCCGACATCACCGAACGCACGAGGCGCATTCTCGATCTCGTGCGGCTCCCCGGCTTCGACGACCGCTTCCCGCATCAACTCTCCGGCGGGCAGCAGCAGCGGGTGGCTCTGGCGCGCTCCCTCGTCACCAATCCGTCGATCCTCCTGCTCGACGAGCCGCTCGGCGCGCTCGACAAGAACTTGCGCGAGAGCATGCAGTTCGAGCTGCGGCGCATTCAGCAGTCGCTCGGAATCACGACGGTGATGGTGACGCACGATCAGGAGGAAGCGCTCACGCTCAGCGACCGCATCGCCGTGATGGATCGCGGCCGCATCCTCCAGGTCGGAACCCCGACCGAGGTCTACGACCGCCCGCGCACGCGCTTCGTTTCGGAATTCCTCGGTACGGCGAACCTCTTCGTCGGCCGCATGGCGGGAGGCTCGGGCGCGGCGCCGGTCGCCTTGGCGCAGCGCGAGGGCAGCGAGAGCCAAATTCAGATTGCCGTGCCCGAGCGCGACCGCCGCAACGAAGGCGACGCGGTGATGATCGCCGTGCGCCCCGAGAAGATGCACCTGACCCGCAGCCGCAACGGCGCCGACAACGCTTTCGAGGCTCAGGTGATGGGCCACGTGTTTCGCGGCACGCACCGGGCCTACCAAGTCAGCCTGCCGGACGGGCGCGGCGAGGTCATCGTCTACCAGCAGGCGGTCAGCGACGGCGACGAGCCGGTATTGGCGGTGGGGCGACGCGCATGGGTTTCCTGGTCTGCCAACGATTCCATCGTCGTCGACCCGGAGGCATGAGCCAACGGCGAACAAGGAGGGCGTGAGCCGGAGGCGGAAGGCAGCAAAGCGAGATTCATTCAGAGGGAGAACACTGCGATGATCAAATTTCCACGCCGGGATTTTCTCAAAGCGAGCGGCGCCGTCGGCGCCGCCGGACTACTGTCGGCATTTCCGAACGGCGCGTTCGCGCAGAACAAGCCGGATCGCATCACCGTGACCAGCTACGGCGGCGTGTGGGAAACCGCGATCCGCGACTACTTCGTTGCCGATTTCAAGAAGCGCACCGGCGTCGACGCCGATGTGCAGCTCGGCAACCCGAACCAATGGATCAGCCAGGTCAAGGCGAGCCCGAACAAGCCTCCGCTCGACGCCGTCGTCGCCACGGCCGAGCTGATCATCGAAGCGGGCCGCGCCGGCCTCGTGGACAAGATCGACGGGGCGAAGCTCTCCAACCTGAAAGACGTCGACAAGCGCTTCGTCGATATCTGCGAAGGCTGGGGCGTCTGCTTCGACTACGGCGCCGGCGGCTTCGGCTTCCACAAGGGCCGCGTCAAGAACCCGCCCAAGTCGTTCGTCGAGTTCGTCGACCGCACCGCCAAGGGCGAATGGACCGCCTCGATGATGACGCCGAACTGGAATCCGGCGACGATCTTCGTCATCTGGGCGCTCAACGACGTCTATGGCGGAAAGCTCGACGACATCTCGCCGGCGCTGGACGCGATCAAGCGCATGAAGAAGAACTGCATCTTCTGGGGCAGCGTCACCGACTTCCTCACCCATCTCAGCAGCGGCGAGGCCGATATCGGCATCTATCCCGACGGCCGCGTCTGGGCCTACTACGACACCGGCGCGCACTGGATCGATTTCATCAATCCGTCGGAGGGCGGCGCGATGATTCCGGTCGCCATCATGAAGCCGAAGAACGCGCCGGACATCGCCTGGGAATATATCAACTCGATGCTCGCCGTGGAGCCGCAGGCCAAGTTCGCGGAAAAGATGAATTACGGCGTCACCAACAACAAGGTCGTCTACTCCGACAAGGTGAAGCCGCGCATCACGCCCTGGGAAAAGACACGATTCCCGCCGATCGCCGAAATCGGCCCGCACTTGAGCAACTGGATCGAACGCTGGAACAAGGAGATCGGCGTTTGACGCCCAGCGCTCGAGCATGAGCACCGCGTCGACGGCGTCGGCGCCGGCCGCAACCACGGCCGGCACGACGAACCGCAGCCGCTTGCGGGCGCTATCGGCACAGGCATGGCTGGTCGCGCCCGCGCTCATTTTTCTTTTTATCTTCTTCGTGCTGCCGCTGGTCGACAACGGCCAGCGCAGCTTCGTCGTCGGCGACAACGGCTGGTCGCTCGCGAACTACAACAAGCTGTTCTTCGATCGCTACTATCTCGGCGTGCTCGGGCAGACGATCGGCCTCAGCGTCGTCGTCTCCGTGATCTGTCTCATCCTTGGCTATCCGCTCGCCTACTACCTTGTCCGCCATGCCGGGCGCTGGCGCAGCCTGGTCATCTTCCTGCTCGTCGCGCCCCTGCTCACCTCGATCATCATGCGGACCTTCGGATGGCGCGTGATCTTCGCGCGGCGCGGCATGCTCAACAATTTCCTTATCGAGACCGGGCTGATCGACACCCCGATTCATTTTCTCAACGGCCCGATCTCGGTGATCGTCGGCCTCGTGCACGTCCTCGTGCCGTTCATGGTGCTTTCCATCGCCTCGGTCCTGCAGGGGATCAATCCGCGGCTCGAGGAATCGGCGCAGATCCTCGGCGCCGGACGCACCCGCACCTTTCTCCTGGTCACGCTGCCGCTGAGCCTGGACGGCATCGGCACCGGCACGATTCTCGTCTTCATGCTCACCTGCGGCAGCTTCGTCACGCTGCTGCTGCTCGGCGGCGGCTCCATCCACACGCTGCCGCTCCTGATCTACCAGCAGTTCAACACCACGCGCGATCTCAGCCTCGCTTCCGCGATGAGCAATGTCATGCTGGTGATCGCGCTGATGTGCCTCTACATCCAGCTTCGCTTCATCCGGCGCAGGGGCGTGAAGGGATGATGCGCGCGTTCAAATCCATGCCGCTTCTGGGGCTGCATCTTTATGTCGTGGCGTTCTTTGCCTTCATGCTGCTGCCGATCGTCGTGGTGGTTCTCGTCGGCTTCTCGTCCACCGACTACATCGTCTTTCCGATCGAGGGCTTCTCGCTGAAGTGGTTCTGGCGCGTCTACGAATACAAGCCGTTCCTTCAGTCGTTCATCGTGACGTTCGAGGTCGCCATCGTTTCCACGATCCTTGCCATCGTCCTCGGCGTCCCGGCGGCGATCGGGCTCGCCCGCTCCGATCATCCGGCGGCGTCGGTGGTGATGACGATGCTGCTCTCGCCCCTGTCGATGCCGGCGATCATTCTCGGATTCGCGCTGCTCTTTTATCTCTCGATGCTCGGCTTCGGCGTGTCGCTTCTCTCGCTCATCATCGCGCATACGGTGGTCGCGATCCCCTATATCGTGCGCACCGTCGCCGCCGTCTATCGCAGCCTGGCGCCGAGCCTGGAGGAGGCCGCGCTGATCCTCGGCGCCTCGCGCTGGCAGACCTTCCGGCACGTCACGCTGCCGCTGATCACGCCAGGCATCTCCGCCGGCGCGCTGTTCGCCATGCTGCTGTCGATCGACAATCTGCCGCTTTCCTATTTCTTCGGAAGCCCGGGCACGAGCACGCTCCCGGTCGTGATGCTGAGCTACCTCGAGAACCAGTTCGACCCGGCCATCGCCGCGGTCAGCACGCTGCAACTTGCCGTCGCCGTGATCATCCTGGTCGTCATCGAGCGCATTTACGGGCTGCGGGGCCTGTCGGCGGCTTAGGGTCCGATCCAACGCGGCCGACGTGCCTGTCTTATCGGCCGGGAATGGCGCAACACGGCGCGGACCGCCGAATCGTCGGATCGACACAACCGAGCGGGGAAACGCCGGGAGATGCACCACGTCCCCGCCGCGCGCGCGTCTTGGTCGCATCCTTGCGTCTTGCCTCCCGGCTGCTCCTCATCCTAAAGTGGGGACAAATGAAAACGCTTACAAACCCGCCGCCGGCTTAAGGCGGCGGCAGGCAACGCACATAAGGGGGCGAGATGAAAGCCAATCGCATCTTTTTGTTGGCCGCCATGCTTTCGGCGAGCGGCATCCTTCCGGCGAGCGGCATCGCATTTGCGCAAGACGGCAAGAAGGAGGCAAAGCCCGTCGAGCTGACCTACTGGACCATGCTCGACCACAGCTCCAAGGACGCGCGCGCGCGCACCGAGCGCGCGATCCTGGACAAGTTCATGCAAGAGAATCCGAACGTCAAAATCAAAGTCGACACGACGCCGTGGAACAAGCTGCCGCAGAAGACCATCCTTGCGGTGCAAAGCGGCGGCGGCCCGGACGTGAGCCGCGTGTCGTTCGGCCAGACGCTCGAATACGTCAACCTGAAGACGCTGAAGCCGTTGAATGAATACTTCCAGGGCGAAGCGGGCTCCGGCCTGCTCGGCGAAAGCACCGTCTTCAACGGCCAGCGGATGGGCGTCGTCTACACGCCGGTCCCGAACGCGATCCTTTACCGCAAAGACCTCTTCGCGGAGACGGGCCTGCCGGAACCGCGAACCTGGGACGAGTTCGCAAAAGTCGCCGCCGCGATGACGAAGGGCAACGTCTACGGCTTCGGCATCGGGCTCAGTCCCGCCAAGAGCCTCGTGCCAAACTTCATCCAGCCCTACATCTGGGGCGCCGGCGGGAAGGTGTTCAATGAGGGCTGCGGCGCCTGGGACAATCCCGAGGGCGTCCGATCCGTCCAATTCCTGTCCGACATGATCAACAAGCACAAGGCGATGCCTTCGGACGTTCTGCGGCTCAGCAACGACGACGTCCTCGACGGTTTCCGCGCGGGACGCTTCGCGAGCGTGGTCGAAGAAGCGTCGCGCGCATCGACGGCCGCCGCATCGGAGGCGACGAAGGGCAAGGTCGGTTTGTGGCGCTTCCCGTCGGACACCAACGCCAAAGGCTCGCCGCCCTACATCTATAGCTGGAGCATCGGCGTCACGAGCTCGACGAAGCACCCGGAGGAAGCGGCGCGGCTCGTCAAATTCATGACGGACAGCACCGCGGATCATATCAAGGCGGAGACGTCGGGCGAGCTGCCGGCCCGCGCGGCATCGCTCAACGGCATCAACTTCAATCCGGCCAATGCGGAGGTGTCGAGCGCGTTCGTGAGGTACCTCGCGGACTTCGAGAAATCGCCCCAGACCTATCCGAAGAATCCCGCGAAGTTCCATGACCTGCTCATTCAGGCCGTGCAGCAGGTGATGGTCGATTCGGTTCCGATCCAGAAGGCGTTGTCGGATAGCGTCGCAGCCTACAACAAAGCGGTCGGCTGCAAGTAAGCCGCGCGACCGTCCCCGTCCGCTCGCTCGATAGACATCCCTCCTCGCGGCTCAGTGCCTTGGAGCCGGGAGGGGGCAACGCCTTCGAAGAGAAGGCGCGGGACGTGTCGGGGCGAAGGACTCTCAAGGTGAATGTCGTGAGCACCGACGCAACCGCCGCCGTCGAATATCCGTTGCAACCGGAAGGGCATCGCCCCGGCCGCTGGTCGTCGGTCCGCGCCGCCCTGCTGCCCTACGCTTTCGTCGCTCCGGCCGTCCTCCTCGTGATCGCCGTCACCGGATACGGCACCTACTACGCGTTCGAATACAGCCTCTACGAGGCGACCATCGCGATCAAAAAGAACTTCGTCGGCCTCGACAACTTCCGCGACATCGTCGACGACACCACGACGCGCGGAAACATCGCGGTGACGTTTCTATACGTCGCCGCCGCCGTTCCATCGATGGTGGGGCTGGGCCTGGGGCTCGCGATCCTTCTCAACCGGAACCACCGGTTCACCGGCCTCTTCCGTACGCTGTTGATCGTCCCCTGGATCACCTCGCTGGTGATCACCGCGCTGCTGTGGCGTTTCGTTCTCAACGGCAATCTCGGGCCGGTGTCGCGGCTTCTCGAAATCGTCGGACTGCCCAACGTCCAGCTCCTGGATCATCACTGGGCCATGGTGTCGCTCGTCATCGCCTCCGCGTGGAACGGCTACGCCTTCTCCATGGTCCTGCTCCTCGCCTCGCTGCAGCAGATTCCGGAGACGGTCCGCCGCGCCGCGCAGGTCGACGGCATCTCCCCGTGGCTGACCTTCCGTCACATCACGTTTCCGCACCTGAAGCCGACGCTGCTCATCGTCACGATCATCGGATCCATGCACTGCCTGAACATGATCGAGCTGCCGCTGATCCTCACCGGCGGCGGACCCGGCCGCCGGACGGAACTGCTGCCGCTGCGGCTCTACCGGGAAGCTTTCGACTACTACAACACCGGCCTCGCTTCGGCGATGGCCGTGGTCGTCTTCGCCTTCAACGTCGTGTTGACCGCGCTCTACATCTTATCGGTGCGCCGCGAACGCGCGTAAGCGCGAACCTACGAGAGCAACTGCCGCAAGGACGATGTCACTGTGAAGCGATTTCCTGTTTTCGTGGTCTACGCCTTGCTGATCCTCGCATGCGTGTTCGCGCTTTTCCCGATCGCGTGGGGGTTCGTCACGTCACTCAAGAACGAATCGGAGGTGGTGGCCTATCCGCCGGCCTGGATCCCGTCGACGCCGACGTTCGAAAACTACGCGAACGTGCTCTCCTCGAGCCTGCCCTTCTATCTCCTGAACAGCATTCTGGTGGCGGCGCTCACCATCATCCTCTCGCTCGTCATCGCGGTGCATGCCGGATACGCGGTGTCACGTTTCGACTTTCGCGGGCGAAGCACGCTGCTCTACCTGATCCTCGCCTCGATGATGGTCGCCCGCGTCTCCAATGTCGTGCCGCTGTATCTCCTGAGCACGCGGTTCGGCCTGCTCGACACGAAACTCGTTCTGGTGCTGATCTACAGCGGCTGGCAGATGCCGATCGCCGTGTGGCTGCTCAAGGATTTCTTCGCCAGCGTGCCGCAAACGCTCGACCGGGCCGCGCAGGTCGACGGCTATGGGCCGCTCGCCATCTTCTATCGTATTTCCCTGCCGCTGGTGCGGCCGGGACTGGCCGCGGCCGCCATCCTGATCTTCATGTTCGTGTGGAACGACTTCATCCTGGCCGTCACGCTCACCAGCTCCGAGTCGAACCGGATGGTCACGGTCGGCCTCTACAACTACGTCGGGCAGTTCGGCATTCAGTGGGGCCAGCTCACGGCAGCCGTCATCGTCGCGCTGCTGCCGGTCATCGTCCTGTTCGGGTTCGTTCAGAAAACGCTGACGCAGGGCCTCACGGCCGGCGCGGTAAAGGGATAGCCCGCCTGCTTCAAGCCGATACAAAGGGGAATGCCGCGTGGCGGAAATCGGAATAGACAATGTCGCGAAGACGTTCGGCAGCAAGACCGCGCTGCGCGGGGTGAACCTGACGATCGCGGACGGCGAGTTCTTCAGTCTGCTGGGACCTTCGGGTTGCGGGAAATCGACGCTGCTCAATATCATCTGCGGCCTCGAGGCGCCGTCGGGCGGCCGGATATTCATCGGCGGCAAGGATGTCACGGACGTGCCGCCGAAACATCGCGGCATCGCCATGGTGTTTCAGGACTACGCGCTCTATCCGCACATGACGGTGCGCGGCAATCTGGAACTGCCGCTCAAGGCGAGCAAGGAGAGCCGCGCGCATATCGACCGCAAGGTCCGGGAGGTGAGCACCGTGCTCGCCATCAACGAGATGCTGGACAGCTATCCGCGTCAGTTGAGCGGCGGCCAGCGTCAAAGGGTGGCGCTCGGGCGCGCTCTGGTGCGCAGCCCGAAAGTGTTCCTGATGGACGAGCCCCTGTCCAACCTGGACGCCCGGCTGCGCATCCAGATGCGCTCCGAGCTTCGATTATTGAAGGAGAGGCTGGGCGCCACCGTCATTTATGTGACGCACGACCAGGCCGAGGCCATGACGCTCTCGGACCGCCTGGCCGTCATGTCCGCCGGCGAGCTGCAACAGGTCGGCACGCCGATCCACCTCTACAGCCATCCGGGCAACCAGTTCGTCGCCTCCTTCCTTGGCGACATCGGCATCAACATGATGGACGGCATCGTCGAAGGCGGCGGAAGCCGTGGCGTGCGGATCGACGACGCGGGACCGGTCCTGACGCTGGACGCCTCGTTCGACGGCATCGTCGGCCGTCTCAAAAAAGACGCGCCCGTCCGCGTCGGCGTCCGGCCGGAGCACGTCCAACTTCACCGCACGAGCGTGCCCGGCGCGGCGGAGGGCACCGTCGTGTTGTGCGAGCAGCTCGGGTCGGAACAGCACGTGCATGTGCGCATGGGCAAATACACCGTCGTCGCGAGAGTGGCGGCCACCGCGGATTTCCGCTTGCAGCAAACGGTCTTCGTGACCTTCGCCGCGGGGGCGCTCCGTCTGTTCGACAAGGCAACGACCGTCGCGCTTCACGCGGCGGCTGACACGGTGGCGGCGTGACAGATCGAGATGGAGGCCGTATGCACGAAGGCCTCCGTATTCACGAGATCGTCCTGCAATGAATGAAACGAACGCGGCCGGCGCCGCGAGAGCCGAGGATCACGCACAAGGGTTCGACGCCGAAGCCGCGATCGCGCGGCATGTCGCGGCCTCCCGCTACGAAGACCTGCCGGCCGAGGCCGTCGAGAGGGTGAAGACCTTCGTGCTGGATACGCTGGGCGTCGGGCTCGCCGGCACGTCGGACGGCAATGCCGCGCGCGTCACCGCCGCCGCCTCGCGCTGGGGCGGCGGAATGGAAGCGACCCTGTGGGGCAGCGGCGCGCAGCTTCCCGCGCCGTCCGCCGCCTTCGTCAACGCCTATCACATTCATTGTCTCGAATACGATTGCATCCACGAGCGCGCCGTGGTGCATCCGATGGCGACGCTGCTGCCGGCGCTGTTCGCCTGGTGCGAGCGCGCCGCGCGGCAGGGCCGGCGCGTCGACGGGCGGCGCTTCATCACCGCGGTCGCCGTCGGCGTCGACATTGCCGGCCTCGTCGGCTCGGCGACATCGTCGGGCCTGCGCTTCTTCCGGCCCGCGACGGCAGGAGGGCTCGGCGCCGCCGCGGCGCTCGCCAGCGCCGCCGGGTTGGACGCCGAGCAAACCGCGCACACGCTCGCCATCCATTGCGGCCAGATTTCCGGCACCATGCAGGCACATGTCGAAGGCTCGCCGACGCTCGGCCTGCAAATCGGCGTCAATGCCCGCGCGGCGATCTGTGCGCTCGATCTTGCCGAGGCCGGCCTCACCGGTCCGCGCGCCTTTCTCACCGGGCCGTTCGGCTACTTCGCGCTGTTCGAGAACGGATCGTTCGATCCGGCCGTGATCGAGCGCGAGCTTGGCGCGGTGCGGCAGATCCTGCGGGTTTCGCATAAGCCCTTCCCGACCGGACGGCTGAGCCACGCCGGCGTCGACGGCATGCGCCGCCTCATCGCCGCGCACGGCTTCGCCCCGGAGGCCGTCGCGGAGGTGACGGTGCATGTCCCGCCGCTGGTGATGCGCCTCATGGGACGCCCCGATATCGCGAATCCCACGTCCAATCACGCCAAGCTCTGCCTGCCTTTCGTCATCGGCACCTTCCTCGCGCGCGGACGCGTCGACGTGCCCGACTTCGGCTCGCCGGAGATGCTGAACGACCCCGCCGTGCACGCCTTTGCGGCGCGGGTACACCTCGCGCCCGACGACAATCCGGACCAGAACGCCATCGCCCCGCAGCGCATCGTGGTCCGCCTGAACGACGGCGATACGCGCGAGATCACCATTCGCGCGATCTACGGGCATCCCGACGCGCCGCTGACGGAGGCGGAGAACCGGGACAAATTCTCGCGCAATATCAGTTTCGCGCGGCCGCCGCGCGCGCCCGACGCATGCGCCCGGATCATGGATTTCGTCGCCGGCCTGGACAAGGCGGACGACGTGTCGCTGCTGCCGCCGCTGCTCGCCGCGCGGCGGCACTGAGCGCGAACGCCGCGACGCGCGCCCGCCCCTGCTGCATCCTGTCGCATCCAGCATGCTTTCCGGGCCTGTCGGGAGGGCTGGATAGCCGTCTGCGTAGTGCTATGATCGAACGGCATCCTGGCGTTGAATGCCGTTGCCCCCGCCCGCCGCCTCTCGATCGACCCCGCTGGAGACCATCGCGATATGCCTTTGCCCGGTAAGGGAATGCTCATCACTTGGATGAATGTCGATCCCGCGGAAGAGCAGGACTTCAATCTCTGGTACGACCGTGAGCACCTGGCCGAGCGCGTCGGCATCGAAGGGTTCCTCGAGGCCCGGCGCTGGATCGCGGAGAGCGCGCCGACCAAGTATTTCTGCACGTATTCGACCGCGACGTTCGAAACGCTCAGCAGCCCTGCCTACAAGGCGGCCCTGGCGAGCCAAACCGAATGGTCGAAAAAGCATATCTCGCGCTTCCGCGACCCTGGTCGCGTCGTCGGGCGCGTCACGGCGAGCCGCGGGAGGGGCCGCGGCGGCGCGCTCAGCGTCGTCAGCCTGCGGCCGGGCGCCGCCGCCGACGACGCGCTGCGGGCGAAAGTCAACGGGCTGCTCGATCCCGGCACGCTCTCGGGCATCATCGCGATGCATCTCGTCGAGAGCGATCCGGCTCTCTCGCAAAACCTGACCGATCCGGGCGCCGCCAATCCGGGCGCGGCGGACTGGCACATTCTCATCGACGGAACGGACCTTGCCGCGATCGCGGCGCTGATGCGCGAGCGCTTCCAGAACATCGGCGTACCGGTCGTTTCGACCGCGACCTATCGCCTCTTGTGGGACCTGGCGAAAACTGACCTTTGAAGCCAATCCCTTCATCGCAACCTAAGAGAGGACTAAACGACATTATGACGTACGGACTGAAATCGATCCTCGCCGCCGGCGGCTTGACCGCGGCGCTTCTCGCCACCTCCCCGGCCTTCGCCGACAAATGGAACATGCCGGTGCGCTCCAACGAGCGCAACTACTTCACCCGCAACATCATGCAATTCGCGGACGAGGTGAAGAAGGCGACCGACAACAAGCTCGAAATCGTCATCCACCCCGAGGACTCGCTGACGAAGCAGCCGGAAGTGAAACGCGCCGTGCAGACCGGGCAGGTGCAGATCGGCGAGCTTTTGATGTCGATTCACTCGAACGAGAACGCCATCTTCGGTGTCGACGCGGTGCCGTTCATGGCGAGCAACGCCGAGGAAAACCACAAGCTGATGGTCGCCGCGCGGCCCTTCATCGAAGCGCGCCTCAAGGCGCAGGGGATCCGTCTGCTGTTCGTCGTGCCGTGGCCCGCGAACTCCTTCTATTCGGGCAAGGAAATCCATTCGACGAACGACTTCAAGGGCGTCAAATTCCGCGCCTTCAACCCGGTCACCGGCCGCCTCGCGGAACTGATGGGCGCGATCCCCGTGACCGTGCAGCAATCGGAAGTTTCGCAGGCGTTCTCGACCGGCGTCATCCAGGCGATGATCACATCGCCGGCGACCGGCGTCGACACGCAGGCCTGGGACTTCGTGAAGTACTTCTACGAGGTCAAGGCGATGGCGCCGTGGAACATCGTCATCGTCAACGAGCGGATGTTCAGCCGCCTCGACAAGAAGACGCAGGACGCGGTCCTCGCGGCCAGCAAGACCGCGGAAACGCGGGGCTGGGAGCTCGCGGCCAGCGAAACCGGCAAGCTCATCGACACGCTGAAGTCGAAGGGCATGGACGTGCGGCAGCCCTCTCCGGAACTGATGGCGGAGCTGAAGAAGATCGGCGACCAGTTGATCCAGGAGTGGACGAAGAGCGCCGGCGCCGACGGCGAGAAGATCTTGCAGCAGTACCGCGGCAAGAACTGACGACGCCCCGATGGCAACACTCAACAAACTCTACGCGGCGGGGGCTATCCTCGCCGCGATCTGCATGGTGCTGATCGCGCTGCTGACGCTGGCACAGATCCTCGGCCGCCTGCTCGGCGTGCTGGTGCTCGACGCCGGCGACTTCGCCGGCTACGCGATGGCCGGCTCGATCTTCTTCGCACTCGCCCATACGCTGCGCACCGGCGGGCACATCCGCGTCAACCTCTTGCTCATCCGGCTGCCCGCGCGCATCCGGCATTTCATTGAAATCTGGTGCCTCGGCGTCGCGATCGTCCTCAGCGGCATGTTCGCCGTCTTCTCCGCGAAGATGGTGGTCGACTCCTACACCTTCAACGACGTTTCGACGGGCATGGTGCCGATCCCGCTCTGGATTCCGCAACTGACCATGCCGCTCGGCGCCGCGCTTTTCGTCGTCGCCCTGCTGCACGAATTCGTCCTGGTGCTGCGCGGCGAAGAGCCGGGCTATGTCACGGCGGAAAACGCCGAAAGCTTTTCGGAGTAGCCCGCCGATGGATCCGCTTTACTACAGCCCCCTTCTGATCGTCGCGCTGCTGTTCCTGCTCGGCAGCGGCATCTGGATCGCGATCTCGCTTCTCGGCGTCGCCGTCATCGGCATTTTCGTGTTTTCCGACGCGCCGGTCGACCTCGTCATGCCGTCCTCGATCTGGAGCGCGGTGAGTAGCTGGACGCTCACGGCGCTGCCGCTGTTCATCTGGATGGGCGAAATCCTGTTCCGCACGCGGCTCGCCGACGACCTGTTCCGCGGACTCGCGCCGTGGGTGACGCGCCTGCCCGGCCGGCTGCTGCACGTCAACGTCATCGGCTGCGGCATCTTCGCGGCGGTCAGCGGCTCGTCGGCGGCGACGGCGGCAACCGTCGGGCAGATGTCGCTGCCGGAACTGAAGCGCCGCGGCTACGCCGAGCCGATCAGCATCGGCTCGATCGCCGCCGCCGGCACGCTCGGCCTGCTGATCCCGCCGTCGATCATCATGATCGTCTACGGCGTGTCGGCCAACGTCTCGATCGCGCGCCTGTTCCTCGCCGGCGTCATCCCCGGCCTGCTCGTCATCGCGATGTTCATGTCCTACATCGCCGTCTGGGCGCTCCTCAACCGCGAAAAGATGCCGCCGGCCGACGCGGGGCTGAGCTGGGCGGAGAAGCTCGGCCGCCTGCGCCTGTTGCTGCCGACCGTGCTGCTGATCGTGGCGGTGATCGGCTCGATCTACACCGGCTTCGCGACGGCGACGGAAGCCGCGACGCTCGGCGTCGTCGGCTCGCTCGCCATCGCCTGGTTCTCCGGCAGCCTCTCGTGGGAGAACTTCAAGATCAGCCTTTACGGCGCGACCCGCACCTCGTGCATGATCGGCTTCATCATCGCCGCGGCGGCATTCCTCTCCGTGGTGATGGGCTATGCCGGCATTCCGCGCGCACTGGCGGAATGGATCGGCACCATGCATCTCTCCGCCTATCAGCTCATTTTCGCGCTGACGATCCTCTACCTGATCCTCGGTTGCTTCCTCGACGGCATCTCCATGGTGGTGCTGACGACGGCGATCATCATGCCGATGGTCGACGCCGCGAAGATCGACCTGATCTGGTTCGGCGTCTTCATCGTCCTCGTCGTCGAGATCGCGCAGCTCACGCCGCCGGTCGGCTTCAACCTCTTCGTCGTGCAGGGGCTGACCGGCCGCGACATTCTCTACGTCGCGCGCGCCGTGCTTCCGTTCTTCTTCCTGCTCTGCGTCGCCATCGTCGTCCTCACCATCTATCCGGAACTGGTGACGTGGCTGCCGACGACGATGTTCAGTGCCCGCTAGATCGCGTTGATTTTGTATCGAATCGATCCAAAATCATGAACGGGATCGATACTCAATATTTGGAGCGGAACGCGGGCGGAAAACCGCTACACACTTCTCCTCATCCCGCCCTAGCATCTCATGGTCAAGCTCTAGCATCTCATAGTCAAAGAGAGTGTCCTCCGTGTCCCAGTCCGACTTAACGAACCTTTCCGCCCATGAGCTTGCCGCGCAGATCGCCGCACGCAAGCTCTCCCCCGTCGACGTTGTCGAAGCGTACCTCGCGCGCATCGCGCAGAAGGAACCGAAGCTGCATGCCTATGTGGAGGTCGAGGCCGACGATGCGCGCCTCGCGGCGCAAGGCGCGGAGAAAGCCATTCGCGCCGGCCACGCCGTCGGCCCGCTGCACGGCGTTCCGATCGCGCTGAAGGATCTCATCGAGATCGAAGGCAAAGTCGCGACCGGCGGCACGCAGGCCTGGCGCACGCGCAAGGCGCGGCGCACCGCGACCCTCGCGAAGCGCCTCGTCGCGCAAGGCATGATCGTGCTCGGCAAGACGCATACGGTCGAGTTCGCGATGGGCGGATGGGGCACCAACACCGTCCTCGGCACGCCGTGGAACCCCTGGGACCTGAAGCGCGCGCGCACGCCCGGCGGCTCCAGCAGCGGCTCCGGCGTCGCCGTCGCGGCCGGGCTCGCCCCCTGGGCGATCGGCACCGACACCGGCGGCTCGGTGCGGCTGCCGTCGTCGTGGTGCGGCATCACCGGGCTCAAGACCACCATCGGGCGGGTGAGCACCTATGGCGTGCTGCCGCTGAGCCCGACGCTCGACACGCCCGGCCCGATGGCGCGGTCCGTCGAAGACACGGCGCTGCTTTACACCGTGATGCAAGGGGCCGACCCGCTCGATCCGCTGACGCTCGGACGGCCTTATTCCGATCCGATGCCCGGCCTGAAGCGCGGGGTGCGCGGCCTGCGCCTCGCGCGCATGCCGGACGCGGAGCGCGCCGTCTCCTCCGCCGAGGTGCTCGCGGCATACGACGCCGCGCTGGAAAAGCTGGCGCAGCTCGGCGCCGATATCGTCAAGGTCGATCTGCCGTTCGGTTTCGCCGATGTGGCGGCTCTCAATCTGCGGATCATGGCGGCGGAGAGCTACGCCAACCTCCACGCCCTCATCGACGACGAGAAAGCGCCGCTCGACCCGGACGTGCGCCCGCGCATCGCGGCCGGACGCACGATCTCCTCGCGCGACTACATCGAAGCGCTGCACACGCGCGAGGAAATGAAACAGAAGTTCACGGCCGCCCTCGACGGAATCGACGCGCTGCTCACGCCGACGACGATGACGACGGCGGTTCCGCTCGACGAGGTCGATCAGACGAAAGCGCCGGCGCACTATACGCGCTTCGGCAATTTCCTGGATCTCTGCGCCGTGGCGCTGCCGAACGGCTTCGACGCCGGCGGGCTGCCGACCTCGCTGCAGATCGTCTGCCGCGCCTATGACGAGGCGACGGCGCTGCGCATCGGCTGGGCCTACCAGAACGCCACCGACTGGCATCAGCGCCGGCCGCAAGTCTAGAGCGGGATGAGGAAAAGTGCGGAGCGGTTTTCCGCCCGCATCCCGCTCTAAGTTATGAGAATCGATCACGTTCACGATTTTGGATCGATTCGATCCAAAATCATCGTAATCTAGGCGGCCGCGCTCATGACCATGCCCGATCAATTCGTCGCCCTCGGAACGCAGCGCTATCGCGTCGAGCGCCCCTGGGGCGCGCTGCCGGCCGAGCTTTCCTACGCCGGCATCGCCGATGTCACGGTGATGCCGTCAGGCAAGGTCGCGGTGCTGCTGCGCGGCGACCCGGCCGTTGTCGTCCTCGATCCGGCGGGATGGCTCGTCGACCGCTGGTCGCTGCCCGACGTCGTCGCCGGCCATTACATCCGCACGTCAGGCGGCAAGCTTCTCCTCTCGGACTTCGACGGCCACAGAATTTTCGTCCTGAGCGAGGACGGACAGTGCGAGCGGATTCTCGGCGCGCGCGACCGGCCGCAGTTCGGCGCGCCGTTCAACCATCCGAGCGACGCCGTCTTCGCACCGGACGGAGAACTGTATGTCTCCGACGGCTACGGCAACTCCTGCGTCCATCGCTTCGCGGCCGACGGCACGCTGCGCGCGACATGGGGAAAGCCGGGGAGCGGCCCGCTCGAGTTCAGCACGCCGCATGCCGTCGCGATCGACGGCGCCGGCCGCGTGCTCGTCGGCGACCGCGAGAACAACCGGGTCCAGATCATCGATCGCGACGGGCGCTGGCTCGGCGAAATCCGCGGCGTGTTCAAGCCCATGGCGGTCGAGCCGACGCCGGACGGCGGCGTGCTGGTCACCGACCAGACGCCACGGCTTTCGCTGTTTTCCCGCGACGGCGAGCTCGTCGGCCGCTGCCGCACCTTCGGCACCGTCGGCCACGGCCTCGCCCTTTCGCCGGACGGGTCGATCTTCATCGCCGAGATGGGGCCTGACAACCTGACGCGCCTCGCGCCGATCCCGTCATAGCCGCGCGCGATGCTTTTTCAGACGGAGCAAAGCGCTCCGTCTGTTCGATCAGCAACGCCGGCTTCAGCGCGAAGCCGAAGCAAGCGTCAGCGCCGCGCCGAGCATCACCTCGCAGCCGACGGCGAGCTGTTCCGGACTCGTATACTCCGCCTCGTTGTGGCTGAGGCCATCCTTGCTCGGAACGAACAGCATCGCGGTCGGAACCACCATCGACACCGGGATGGCGTCGTGGCCGGCGCCGCTCGACATCATCGGGAATTCCAACCCGAGCGACTTCGCGGCGCCCGTCAAGGCGGAGACGCAGAGCGGGTCGAAGCGCCGCGCCGGCACGCTCCAGTAAACGTGCGATTCCATCCCGAGCTTGCCGGCCGCCGCTTCCCGCTCGAAGACGGTCTTCAACTTCGCGGTCATGTCGTCCAGGGCCTCTTGCGAGGTGTGGCGGCAGTCGGCGGTCAAGGCGACGCGGCTCGCGACCACGCTGCGCACGTTCGGCGTGATCCGCATATGCGCGACCGTCGCGCGGCCGTCAGGCTCGTACCGGTTCGCCAGTTCGTTCACGGCGATGGCGATCCTCGACGCGGCAAGCAGCGCGTCGCGACGGCGCCCGGTCGGCGTGGTGCCGGTGTGCGCCTCCTGCCCGGTCAGGATCACCTCGAAGGCGTTGATGCCCATCGACCCGTCGACGATGCCGACGGGGCATTTCGTCTCCTCGAGCATCGGCCCCTGTTCGATATGCGCCTCGATATAGGCCTTCGCCTTGCGGCCGGTGACGGGCGCCTGCCCGAGATAGTTGATCGCGCGCAACTCGTCGCCGAGGCGCTTTCCGTCCAGATCTTCCCGCGCCAACCCCTCCTGCAGCGGAACGTTGCCGGCGAAAACCTCCGCGCCGAGCGACGAGGGCTGAAAGCGGCACCCCTCCTCGTTGGTCCAATTGACGACCTCGAGCGGGTGATCGGTCTCGATCCCGTGATCGTTCAGATAGCGGACGATCTCGAGGCCCGTGAGCACGCCGAAGGCGCCGTCGAACTTTCCGCCGGTCGGCTGCGTGTCGAGATGACTGCCGATCATCACCGGCGGCAGGTCGTTGCGGCGGCCGCGACGGCGCGCATACATGTTGCCGATCTGATCGACCTCCACCGCGAGACCCGCCTCGCGGCACCACGCCGCGAACTGATCGCGCCCGGCGCCATCCTCGCGCGTCGCCGCGAGCCGGCATACGCCGCCGTTCGCCAAGGCTCCGATCTGCGCGAGCTCCATATGGCTCCGCCACAAACGCTCTTCGTCGATCCTCAGTTTCTTCATCGCTCCAACTCCATGGCATCGGGATCGCTCCGTGGCGCCGCAACGAGCGTGCCGACGCGACCACCCCGCGATCAGTTAATCCGCACGTCCGGCCTCGCCAGGCAGAAGAAGCCGATGACGACGGCGGTCGTATCTCCGATGTTCCGGAACGAATGACGCGGACCCGCCGGCACCCAAAGCGACGTGCCGACGTTGAGCGCGTATTCGAAATCGTACAGGAAATCGTGCGTTCTCACCTTCGCCACGAGATAGCCGGACGACGGCACGTAGACGCTTTCGCGGTCGAGGGTCGTCAGCGGCGCGGTTTCGCCTCCCGGCGGGATTTCCAACCGGAACGCCGACAATCGCTTGAGACCGTTCTCCGTGTCCTTGATGAGGTAGTCCAGCGACGGCGGCAGCGGCGAATGCGGAAGCGAGCCGAGCGTGAGATTGCCGGTCACCAGCACATGTTCGAGCAAATCGGGGCCGGTGTTGCGAACGGTATGAACGACATCTTTCGGGATGGCGACGATGGAACCGGGCCCAACCTCGACAACCTTGTCGCCAAGCTGAACCTGCCCACGCCCCTGCCGGAAATAGATGATCTCTTCCGAGCGATCGTCGCTGTGCGTGGCGCCGCGCCCGCCCGGAAGATATTGCGTCTGTTCCACCCCCATCATCGCCGTATCCGGAATTTGCGCCGGCGTCCAAATCACGCGGACGAGGCGCGTGTTCTCGTTGGAAAACGGAATATTGTTCAGGTGCGAAATCCGGCTCTCGGTTCCCATATCGTCGACCCCTCTGTTGCAAACTCAAAAAGATTCGGCGCGAGGCCCGCGTCCGATTTCAGCGCGCGCGCGCCGACGGGCCGCCGCGCCGCAGGCGGGAGGCGTGGCGGGTCTCATCGAAGCAACTTGTAGGATTCCGCCCAGGGCATTTCGCGCTCGAACGCGGCGCTGGCGCCGAGCACGCGCGCGTCGGCCAATCGCGGCCCCACGATCTGCATGCCGACCGGATGGCCGGACGGCGTCAGCCCAACCGGCACGGAGGCGATCGGATGGCCCGTCAGGTTGAAGAAATATGTGAGGCTCCAACCGATGGTCGGATTGATCGGCCGGCCGGCGACGGTCGCGGGGCCGAAGGAGCGGCCGTGCTCCTTTGCGTTCGGGATGCCGGCGACGAGATTGGTCGGCGTCAGCAGGAGATCGTAGGTGTCGAAGATCGCGTCGACCGCGTCGAGCACCAGGGTGCGCTCGTGATTGAGACGCTGGAAATCGATGGCGCTGAGGCTCATGCCCTTGTCGACGAGCGCCAGAAAGCTTTCGCTCAAGAGCTCGCGTTGCGGCGAATTGATATCGAAACCGATGCCCTTGAGACCGATCGCCGTGTCGGCGGAAAAGACATGATAGATGCCGCCCCAAATGCGCTCGGCGTCCTCGTGGGTGAATCCGGTCGGATCCTCGATTTCATTCACGTCGGCGCCGGCGGCGCGGAAGGCGTCGGCGCCCGCGCGGACGCAAGCCAGGACATCGTCCTCCGCCGGCAGCCCGCACAGCGCCGGCACGTAGGCGACCTTGAGGCCCTTCAGCGAAGCGTTGAGCGCCGGCTCGAACGATTCGTTCGGCCGCTGCGGGCCAAACGGGTCCTTGCGTAGCGGCTGCGCCTGCACGTCGAGCATCGCGATCGCGTCCGCGACGCTGCGCGCGATCGGCCCCTTGTGCGTGAACGGCGCGAGCGTGCCGAACGCATTCGGCCGGTTCGTCCAGGGCGCCTGGCCGAAGGTCGGCTTGAATCCGAACACGCCGCAGGCGGCGGCGGGCACGCGGATCGAGCCGCCGCCGTCGGAGCCGAGCGCAATCGTCGCCATGCCGGCGGCGACGGCCGCGGCGCTGCCGCCGGACGAGCCCCCGGAATTGCTGCCGATGGCGAACGGCGTGCTGGTCGGGCCGACGACATAATTGTCGGTCGTGTTCTTGTGCCCGAACTCGGACGTGTTGGTCTTGCCGATCGGAATAGCGCCGGCGTCGAGCAGGCGCTGCACATGATCCGCCGTGCGCGGCGCGACGAAGTCGGCGAACGCGCGCGAGCCGTAGGTGTTGCGCACGCCCGCGAGCGAGTCGGAAAGGTCCTTGAGACCGAGCGGAACGCCGAACAGACGCGGCAGTTTCCCGTCATGCCCCTTCAGCTTCTGCTCGGCTTCACGCGCGGCCTTGCGTGCGATCTCCGCCGTGACGGTGACGAACGCGTTGATCGGCGCGTCCTTTTCCTCGATGCGCTCGAGGCAGGCTTCCACCACCTCGACCGGGGAGAGTTCGCGCTTGAGGTAGAGGCGGTGAAGATCGGCGATGCCGAGATAGGCGATGTCGAAGGAGGAAGGCACGTCGGATTTTTCCTTGTTCTTATGGATGGCCGATTAGCGATCGACGACCACGCAGTGCTGTGGATCGATGGTCAGAACGGCTTCGTCGCCGGCCGCTAATCGTTCGGTCGGAGGACGGCGCACGACAATCTGCCCCCATTTCGTCTCGACCAGATATTCGACGAAGTCGCCGCTGAAGGTGCTGCGCAAGACCTTGCATGGCCATTGGTTCGGCGCGGCCGCTTGCGCGGCCTTCGCCGAAAGCGTCGGATAGACGGCGCGGACGGCGAGCATATGCTCGGCCGACGACGAGCGCGGATCGATGGCGCGGATGCGGCTTCCGTCATTGGCGACGAAATCGACAAGCTCGCCCGCGCGGCTCGCCGCATCGACGCGCCCGGCGACCAGATTGGCGGAGCCGATGAAGTTGGCGACGAAGCTGTTGGCCGGCAGATTGTAGAGCTCGTCCGGCGAGGCGATCTGCTGGATCTTTCCACCCGACATGACGATGATCCGGTCGGACATCGTCAGCGCCTCCTCCTGGTCGTGCGTCACGTAAATCGAAGTGACGCCGAGCGCCTCCTGCAACGCCTTGATCTCATGGCGCATCTGCGCGCGCAGGTTGGCGTCGAGATTCGACAACGGCTCGTCGAACAGGATGACGTCCGGCGAGAAGGCGACGGCGCGCGCGAGCGCGATGCGCTGCTGCTGGCCGCCCGAAAGCGCCGAAGCCGGGCGCTGCGCGTATTGCTGCATCTGCACGAGGTCGAGCGCCCATTTGCCCTGACGCTCGATCTCCTCCTGCGGCCGCTTGCGCACCCGCAGGCCGAAAACGACGTTCTCGAACGCGGTCAGATGCGGCCAGATCGCGTAGGACTGGAAGACCATCGACATGTTGCGGTGCTCGGCCGGAATGTCGATGCCTTCCTTCGAGGAATAGACCACGCGGCCGCCGACGCGGATTTCGCCCGAAGTCGGGCGCTCGAGGCCAGCGATCGAGCGCAGGATCGTGGTCTTGCCGCATCCCGACGGGCCGAGCAGCGTGAGGAATTCCCCCGCCTTGATGCGGAACGATACCCCGTCGACGGCGACGACCGCGCCATAGGCGACAACGAGATCCGAGACCTCGACGATGTATTCGGCCTTCTGCGCCTGGGCGACGGGCTGGCTGGCTGTCGGCATCTTTGTTGGCCTCGTCAGACTGTTCGACGACATTACGTCTGCGCGGTCTTGGTGAAGCGCAGCATCAGGATCATCGCAACGAGAAGCACGACGAGCTGGATGATCGCGAGCGTCGCCGCCTGTTCGCGCCCGATGACCTGATAGGCCTCGACGATCGACGGCGAGATCACCTTCGAATTCGGGCCGACGAGCAGGATCGACGCGCCGAGTTCGCGCACGCTGACGATGAAGAGGAGAATCCACGCGGCGATCAGCCCCGGCTTCAGCAGCGGTACGGTGATCCTGCGCAATTGATACAGCCGCCCCGCCCCGCTCACCTTCGCCGCCTCCTCGAGGCTCTTGTCCAACTGGAAGACGACGCTCGCGATCGTGCGCACGCCGATCGGCAGGAACACGGTCATGTAGGCGAGCCAGAGCAGCACGAGCGTTCCGTACATCTTGCCGGGGAACTGCAGCCAGGCCCACAGCAGGCCGAAAGCGAAGACGAGACGCGGCACCGCGATCGGCACCATGACGACATATTCGACGAAACGCCCGATGCTGCGCGGCAACGGAGAGCGATAGATGAGCCAGACGACGAAGCCCATCAGGACGATGCCGGTCGTCGCGGTCGTCACGCCGAGGATCAAGCTGTTCGTCAGCGACGCGATGACGTCGGGCGAGCTTAGCGTCTCGACATAGTTGTTGAACGTCCAGACCTTGGTCGAGAAATACACCGTCGACAGGCGCTGGAACGAGTTGACCAGCAGCATCAGCACCGGCAGCACGACCGCGACCAGCGTGTAGAGCGTGATCATCGTCAGCAGACCGGATTTCGACTGCCGCGTCTCGATGCCGCGCGCGCGATAAGCCTTGCCCGTCACGGTGGTGAAGTCCCGCTTGTCGAGCAGCTTGAAGTACACATACATCAGCGGGACGATGATCAAGAGAAGCGAGATGCCGAGCGCGGCCGCCTCACCGTAGGCGGGAGGATACGAACCCGCGAGCAGATAGATCCGCGTGCTGATCGTCTGGATGTTCCCGGTGGCGCCGAGGATCAACGGCTCCGCGAAGGCGCCGAGCCCTTCCGCCAGAACGAAGATGGAGGCGCTCAGGATCGCCGGCCGCATCAGCGGCACCGTCACCCGCATCAAGGTCTGCCGCTTGGAGGCGCCGAAAACCTGCGCGCACTCCTCGAGCGAGGGATTGAGAAGCTGCATCGCGCCGCCGATGATGACGAAAGCGACGGCGGCGCCGGTGAATGCCATGACGACGGCGATTCCGGTCAGGGACGAGACGTTGACGATCGAATCCGAAAGCCCAAGAGCGAAACCGATCTGATTGATCAGTCCCGCGCGGGGCGAGGCCAGCGCCAGCCACGCCAGCGCCGGCACGAGCGGCGTGACATAGTAAGGCAGGATCAGCAGACGCTCGAACAGCCACCGGCCGGGAACGTCCGTTCGGAACACGATCCAAGCCGCGACGAAACCGCAGGGGATCGCGATGACCGTGGAGACGACGGCGAGCACGATCGTATTGAAGATCGTGTCGACGTTGCGTTCGGAGAAAACGAGAGCGAAGTTGTCGAGCCCGTATCGCGCCGGCTCGTTTGCCGGGCTGATCCGAAGCGCCACCTCGACGAGGTAGAGCATCGGATACAGCACCAGCAGAACGACGATCAGGAGCGCCGCATAGGCGACGAGCTGCTGGAAAGACAGCTCGCGCCGAAGCCGGTTGACGAAAGACGTGCCCACCGCAGCTCACTCAGCCGTGGATTACTTGCCGAGCACGATCGCCCAATCCTTCTCGAACGTCTTGCGGGCCGACGCGACCTGCGCCCAATCCGGGACCAGGAACTTGACGTCGCTCGGCGCGCCCGAGTTCTTCGGCGGATCGACGTCCGCCCGCGAGGAGAAGTACTGCATGATGCCGACGATCGCGGTCTGTCCCTTCTTCGACAGCAGATAGTCGGTGAGCAGGCGTGCCGCCTGCGGATGCGGCGCGCTCGATACGACCGACACGCCCTCGAGCGTCGCCGGAACGCCGTCCTTGGGATAGACGATCTTGAAGGGCGCGCCCTTCTCGATGTACTGCATCGCGCCCGAGATCTGACCGTTGATCGCGACGAGGTCCGAACCGGCGACAAGCCGATCGAACTGTTGCGTGAACGAGTCGAAGGCGATCGGCTTCAACGCCGCGATGCCCTTGGTCCAGTAGTCCTCTCCGTAGAGATCCGCCAGCGTCTTCCACTGCGCGAACTGAAGGCCCGACGTCGTGTTCTTGAGGCTCGCGCGACGGCCGGCGAAGCGCTGGTCGGTCAGGTCTTTCCAGCCCTGCGGCGGGTTCGGTCCGATCGTCGTCGTATTGTATACGATCGCGGTCGCGACAAGCCCCCACGACGTCCAGAAGCCGGGCGGCGTGCTCTGCATGTGCGGGTCGGCGTATCCCTTCAGTTCCGGCGAATTATACTGCGCGATCGTCTTCGCCTTCTGCATGTCGTTGAGCAGCGTCGGATCGGAGAGGACGAGAACGTCGACGAGCGTATT
>JBDHSU010000025.1:0-35828 GCA_039808325.1 Variibacter sp.
GCCTCACGCAGGCATCGGTGATAACGTCCCCATCAGCCGCCTCGGCCTACACGAGGACAACCTGTTGAGGCTCCACATCTAGCCGTCGTTCGTCTCGCGCGGCGGGCCCATCAAGACCGGCTGGAACAGCACCGCGGCGGCGAGCGTGGTGACGAGAGACAAGGCCAGCAGCTTGCCCATGCTCGACGTTCCCGGATGGCTCGAGAGCCAGAGGCTGCCGAACGCGGTCGCGGTCGCCATGGCGCTGTAGAACACCGCCCGCGTGAGCGGTGATTGCAGAAGCTGCGTCTGTCCCGAGCGCCACGCCATGATGTAGTAGATCTTGAAGGCGACGCCGATGCCGAGCAGCAGCGGCAGCGCGATGATGTTCGCGAAGTTCAGCTTGAGGCCGATCAGCACGCAGATTTCGAGCGTGACCACGCCCGCGAGGAGAAGCGGGATCAGCGTCAGCAGCACGTCGCCGACGCGGCGCAGCGCGATCCAGAGCAGGATCGAGATCGAGATCAGCGCCCACGCTCCCGCGTGAACGAACGCCCGCACCATCATGTCGCCCGACTCGAGGATGGAGATCGGGCCGCCCGTCGCCTGCGGCGCCACCTTGAGAACCGCGCCGGCGAACTTGCGCACCGTGTCGTTGTCGTTGGGATCGCCCTTCGGCAAAGCTTGCACCCGCGCGCGGCCATCCTGCGTCATCCATTCGCTGACGATCGACGGCGGGAGATTCTGCTCGGTGACTTCCCCGGCCTGTAGCCAGTTCTTCACCCGGTCGAGGTCGAATTTCAGCGGGTCGGTCAGGACGAACTCCGCCTTCTTGCGCGTGGCTTCGGGGCCTTCCGCCAACTTGCCGACCACGGCGGCGAGCCGTTTCACCGCGTCGGCGCCGCGTCCCGGATGCTTCTCCGCCGCCTTGAGCATCTCATCCTGCGATTCCTTGAGCGCGGCGACGTTCTCGGCGTCGGTGGGTGGTTTTTCGCTCGCCTCCTGGAAGTCGGGCTCGAGGGTCTTGCCGAGGTTGCGGATCAATTCGAGCTTCGCGGCCTGGTCTTGCGGCACGAAGGTTTCGAGCGTTGAAACGCGCGACACCTCAGGCAGCTTGGCGAGCTTCGCGGCGATCTCCTTCGCCGCCGCGACATTCGGCGCGAGCACTTCGACCGAGCTCGCGCCCGTCTGCGGGTCCTTGCGCAGGTCGAGATAAGTCGCGACGGACTCGACCTTCGGGCTGCGCAGGTTCATCGGGTTGAAGTCGAACTCGACGAAATAGAGCAGCGGGGAGAGGAGAATGACCGTCGCCAGCGTTCCGACCAGAACCGGAATGCGGTGACGCTCCATGAAGCGGTCGACGGGGGCCAGCGCCTTGTAGCCCAGCGGTTCCTTCTCTCCCGGCGTGTTGAATATCGTCAGCAGGGCCGGCAGCACCGTGACGCTGGCGAGAAAGGCGATGATCATGCCGACGCCGGCGATCTGCCCGAGTTCGGAGACACCGCGATAGTCGGTCGGAAGAAAAGAGAGGAAGCCCGCCGCCGTCGCGAGCGCGGCGAGCGTCAGCGGCCTGCCGGCGTTCGCCGCCGCGTTGGAGAGCGCTTGGCGCAGGTCATCGACCTCGTAGCGTTCGGCTCGATAGCGGACGCTGAACTGAATCGCGAAGTCGACGCCGATGCCGACGAACAGAACCGCGAAGGCGATCGAGATGAGGTTGAGCGCGCCGACCATCATCAGGCCGACCGCGGCGGTCAACGCAAGGCCGACCGTGACGGTGATCGCGACCGCGATAATGATGCGGCCCGATTTCAGCGCCAGCCAAAGGATCGCGAGCACGATCAGGACGGTGGCGACATGGTTGACCAGCGCGCCCTGCTTCACCGTGGCGAATTCCTCGTCGGCGATCGGGATCGGGCCGGTGAGGCGCACACGCGCATTATAGAGCGAACCGATGTCGAGGTCCGCGGCGGCTTTGCGGATCGCATCCGAAGCTTGCTTTCCTGGCTCCAGCTCATCGAAATTGAGCTTCGGATTGATCTCGATGAAACGGCGCAGGTCCGACGGCGGCGACTCCTTGCCGCTCAGGAGATCCTGCCAGGAGAACGAGGCCGGTTGCCCCGCCACGACCTTCTCGAGCACGGTCGAGAACTTGGAGAGCGGGTTGGCGAGGTCATCGAACGGGACGCGGCCGGAATTGGCGCCGGCGAGGATCACCGACAGGGCCTGCGTCATGCCGCGCAGGCTCGGGTCGGAGTAGAGCACCTGGATCAGCGGCTCCGCTTGATCGAGCCCGTCGGTGGCGCGCTTGACCTCGTCGGTCGGCATGAAGAGCAGCCCGTTCTTCTTGAAGAACGGATCGTCCGCCAGTTCCCGCACGGTCGGGAACAGCGCGGGGTTGGCGCGGAGCTTCGCCACCAGCGCGCCGCTGGCGCGGGAGGCGTATTCCGGCGTCGGCGCGTCGACCACGGCGAGGATCGATTCCATCCGCTTGGGGAACGCGCGCTCGAAGGCGAGCTCGCGCTTGCGCCAGTCGAGATTGGGCGAAATCAACTGACCGATATCGGTCGTGATGGCGAAGTTGTGCGCCGTGTAGAGGCCCGACAGCACCGCAAGAATCGCGGCGATCGCGAGGGTCAACCAGGGATGCGCCGTGCATCGATTGACCAGCGCCGTGATCGTCGTCTTAAGCATTCCAGGAGATTCCGTTGTCCGTGTGGGCGATGCAGCGAAGGTGATCCGCTGTGCAACCGGCGCCGGCCTCTCAGGCCTAGCCGGCGGCGGCGGTCTTGTAGCGCGGCATGCAATTTCCCTGGCCGGTACTTGGTGGTACCCGGTTCGCGTGCGAGCCGATCAGGGTTAGGCGACTTTTCCCACAAGCGGGCGGTCTAAGTCCATGCGTCAAACGTATTTTCTTAGGTTTCGCCGCGCACGATTATGTCAATAGCCCGCCGCCAGCGTCCCCCGCTGGCGGGTGTCCGAGGCTCCGGTAAGCCCTTGTGGAATCTTGAGAATCGAGTTGGCGGAACCGGAGGTGTTGCCGATTTTCACGGCGTGGCCGCGCGCCGTCAAAAGGCGCAGGGTGTCCGGCGACAGGCCATGCTCCGCCGCCACCACGTCCGGCAGCCACTGGTGATGGATGCGCGGCGCCACGACCGCCTCGGCGATATTCATGTCGTGGTCGATAACATTGAGGATCACCTGCAGCACCGTGGTGATGATGCGGCTGCCGCCGGGCGAGCCGGTCACCAGGAAGACCTGGCCGTCCCTGGTCAGGATCGTCGGGCTCATGGAGGAGAGCGGCCGCTTGTTCGGCCCCGGCGCGTTGGCGTCGCCGCCGACGAGGCCATAGGCGTTGGGCACGCCGGCCTTCGCGGCGAAGTCGTCGAGCTCGTTGTTGAGGATGACGCCGGTGCCGTCGGCGACGAGGCCGAGGCCGTAGCTGAAGTTGAGCGTGTAGGTGTTGGCGACGGCGTTGCCTTGCGCGTCGACGACGGAGAAGTGCGTCGTCTGGTCGCCTTCGTGCGAGAGGAATCGGCCGGGCCGGATTTCCTGCGCCGGCCGCGCGCGCTGTCGGTCGATCGTCGCGCGCAGCTTCTCGGCATAAGGCTTGGCGATCAGCCCGCCGACCGGCACCTGCACGAAATCCGGGTCGCCGAGGAATTCCGCGCGGTCGGCGTAAGCGAGCTTCATCGCCTCGATCATCAGGTGGAGCGTGTCGGCGGACTCCGCGCCGCTCGCGCGCAGGTCGAAGCCTTCGAGGATATTGAGGATCTCGACGAGATGCACGCCGCCCGACGACGGCGGCGGCATCGCATAGACATCGTAGCCGCGATAGGTGCCGTGCACGACGCCGCGCTCCTTGGCGGCGTAATGCGCGAGATCCTCCGCCGTCATGCGCCCGCCGGCGGCCTGCACGCTCGCCGCGATCTTCGCCGCGAGCGGTCCGTCGTAAAAAGCGCGCGGGCCTTGCTGCGCAATGCTTTCGAGCGTTTGCGCGAGATCGCTCTGCACGAGGCGATCGCCGCTGTCGAAGGCTGCGCCGTCCGGCTTGTAGAAGATGCGCGCGGACGCCGGCCAGCGCGCTATGCGGGCGCGGCCGCGTGCAAGCGATTCGGCAAGATCGTCGTCGACGGCGAAGCCCTCGCGCGCGAGCTTCAGCGCCGGCGCGATCAGTTGCGCGAGCGTGAGCTTTCCCGAGCCGTACTTCCGGTGCGCCAGCGAAAGTCCCATCACGGTGCCGGGGACGCCGACGGCAAGACCGCCGTCGCGTGACTTTTTCGGATCGGCATTGCCGCTGGCGTCAAGGAAGACGTCGCGCGTTGTCGCCGCCGGCGCCGTCTCGCGGTAGTCGATCGCAACGGTGCGGTTGCCCTCGGCGAGGTGCACGAGCATGAAGCCGCCACCGCCGAGATTGCCCGCGCGCGGCAGCGTCACCGCGAGCGCGAAGCCGACCGCGACCGCCGCGTCGACGGCGTTGCCGCCGGCCTTGAGGATCTCGACGCCGATCCGCGTCGCCTGCGCCTCCTGGCTTGCGACCATCCCGTGTTTGGCGAAGACAGGCAGCACCCGTGCCGCATCGGAGAAGATGGGGGGCGGGGTCCGCGTCGCGTCCTGGGCAATTGCGGGAGACGGGAGACTGAGAAGAGCGGCAAGGAACAGCGCGACTCCCGTCCCCCCGCGCGGCGCTGGGGAGGGTAAAAAGCGCGGCAATGCATGGCCGCAAACGCACGCACGGGTGGCTATGTGTGCCATTAATCTTGTAAGCGTTGCGCGCATCGCCATTTACGTCACCGCGTTCGGCAATCTTGGGAGGCCTTCATGTCCGCTTCGCTCGTCCGGCTCCGCATTCCGCTCTTGGTCGTCGCGCTCGGCCTGCTCGTCGCGGGCTGTGGCATCAACAATATCCCAACCCTGGAGGAGCAGGCCAAGGCCAAGTGGTCGGACGTCAATAACCAATACCAGCGGCGCGCCGACTTGATCCCCAATCTCGTCGAAACCGTGAAGGGCTATGCGGCGCAGGAGCGCAACACGCTCGAAGCGGTGGTCAACGCCCGCGCCAAGGCGACATCGATCCAGGTGACGCCGGACATCGTCAACGATCCGGCGAAGTTCAAGCAGTTCCAGGACGCGCAGCAACAGCTTTCCGGCGCGCTCGGCCGGCTGATCGCCACCGTCGAGAACTATCCCGACCTGAAGTCGAACCAGAACTTCCTGGCGCTGCAGTCGCAACTCGAGGGCACCGAGAACCGCATCTCCGTCGCGCGGCGCGACTACATCGAGGCGGTGCGCGCCTACAACACCGAGATGCGCACCTTCCCCGGAATCTTATGGGCGAAGACGCTTTACGCCTCGCATAAGCCGATGGAGACGTTCACGGCGTCGGAGGGCGCGGAGAAACCGCCGGCGGTGAAATTCTAGGACGTCAACTGCGCTGTCATGCCCGCGAAAGCGGGCATCCAGCGCGCCGTGTCCTTGCGACCCGGAAACGGCAGTGAGGACTGGGTCCCCGCCTTCGCGGGGACGACACCCAAGGGAATACGCGCGAGGCTGTCTTGAAGGTTCGCCGATTCTATCCGCTCACCTGTCTCATCGTCGTCGCGCTGTTCTGCGCGACGACGCTCGCATATGCGCTGACCTTTCCGCCGCTGACCGGCCGCGTCGTCGACGAGGCCGGCATTCTCGACGCGGCGACGACGCAGTCGCTCACCAGCAAGCTCGCGGCGATGGAGGCGAAGAGCGGCGACCAGCTCGTCGTCGTCACGCTGAAATCGTTGCAGGGCACGTCGATCGAAGACTACGGCTACCAGCTCGGCCGCTCCTGGGGCATCGGGCAGAAGGGCGTCAACAACGGCGCGCTGCTGATCGTCGCGCCGACCGAACGCAAGGTGCGCATCGAGGTCGGCTACGGGCTCGAGGGCGCGCTGACCGACGCCGTCTCGAAGTTCATCATCGAGAACGCGATCCTGCCGCGCTTCCGTGCCGGCGATTTCGCGGGCGGCATCACGCGCGGCGCCGACGACATCATCCAGGTGATGTCGGGCGATGCCGAGGAGTTCAAGCGGCGCGCCGCGCAGCGCCCCGACGATGCGCCGCCGTCGATCGATCTCGGCACGTTGATTTTGCTCGGGATCGTCATCTTCATCATCTTCATGTCGATCCGCGGCGGCGGTTCCGGCGGCTTCGGCCCCGGCGGACGTCGGCGGCGCGGCTATAACGGCCCGATCTTCATTCCCTCCGGCGGCTCGTGGTCGTCGGGCTCGTCGGGCGGATTCGGCGGTGGTGGCGGCGGCTTCTCCGGCGGCGGCGGATCGTTCGGCGGCGGCGGCTCATCGGGGAGTTGGTGAGATGCGATTGAGCGATGCCGACCGCGCGCGCGTCATCGCCGCCATCCGCGAGGCGGAGGCGCAGACGTCCGGCGAAATCTTCTGCGTGACGACGCCGGCGTCCGGCGGCTACCGCACGGTGCCGTTCGCCTGGGCCGCGCTCGTCGCGCTCGTCGTGCCGCTGCCGCTCATTCACTTCACGCTCTGGCCGGCCTCGGTGATCTATGCGCTGCAACTCGCCGCCTTCCTCGCCGCGATCGCTCTGTTCTGGCAGCCGGGCATCCGCTACCGGCTGGTGTTCCCGCGCACCAAGCGCGAGCGCGCGCATGGCGAGGCGGTGCGCCAGTTCCTGGCACATGGGTTGCAGCACACGGAGAGACGCACCGGCGTGCTGCTCTTCGTGTCCGAGGCGGAGCGCTATGTCGAAATCCTCGCCGACGCGGGCATCGCGCAGAAGGTCCCGCGCGAAACCTGGGAGGCGGCGGTGACGGCGCTGACCCGCGAGATCAAGGCGGGCCGCCCCGCGGACGGCTTCGTCGCGGCGATCGGGTTATGTGCCAAAGTGCTGGCTGAACATTTCCCGCCTGGCGCGATCAATCGCGACGAGTTGCCGAACGCCATCGTGGAGCTCTGAGATCGGCGCGCTCGTCAGTCCGGCCGAGCCCGGAGGGCGAGAGCCGGCATCCATGTCCCCAGTCTTCATTGGTAAAATCCGGGCTCAGAGATTATGGATTCCGGGTTCGCGGGCTTGGCGCCCGTGCCCCGGAACGACAGGGATTGGACGATGGCCCGAGACAAGATGCTTCCGCTGCGCACGCCGAAGCTGGAGCATCTGCCCATCCGGCCGCTCGCCGTCACCGCGCCGGACGGCCTGAATATCGCCGCGTTCGAATGGGGCAATCCGGCGGGGCCGGAGATCGTCTTCATCCACGGCTTCTCGCAGTGCCATCTCTCCTGGCGCCGGCAGATGTACGATCCGGCGCTGACGGAAAGCTTCCGCATGGTCGCTTACGACCTGCGCGGCCACGGCTCCTCCGGCCAGCCCACCGATCATGCGCGCTATCGCGACGAGGCGATCTGGGCCGACGACCTGAAGGCGGTGATGGACGCGGCGGGCCTGAAGCGCCCGGCGCTCGTCGCCTGGTCCTATGGCGGGCGCGTCGTCGGCGACTATGTCCGCCGCCATGGGCAGGAGCGCATCGCGGCGGTGAACTACGTCGCGGCGATGACGAAGAGCGATCGCCGTTTCGTCGGTCCGGAGCTGAAGCAGACCATGGCGATGGCGTCGGACGACCTCGTCACCAACATCCGCGCCGCGCGCAAGTTCGTGCACGCCTGCTTCGCCGGGCGGCCGGGCGGCGAAGACATGGACACGATCCTCTCCTACACCATGGCGGTGCCGGCGAAGGTGCGTGCCGCCGTGCTCGACCGCACGCGCGACACCGGCGAGACGCTGAAGGAACTGCGCATGCCGGTGCTCATCACCCACGGCACCATGGACCGCATGATCGCGCCGGCGGCGGCGACGATCACGGCCGAGCTCGTGCCGGGCGCGACGATCTCCTGGTACGATTCGGTCGGCCACTCGCCGTTCTGGGAGGACGCCCCGCGCTTCGGGCGCGAGCTCGCGGATTTCGTGCGCGGCGCTCAGTAACGCGGCTGTCATCCCGGCCGAGCGAAGCGAGAGCCGGGACCCGGACTCGTCAACGTTTGTGATTGACAATCAAGGGTGAGTATCCGGATCCCGGATCGCGCTTTCGGCGCGTCCGGGATGACGATGGGAGGGTTTGCTTTTCGCCGTTGCTTTCCGGGTTGTGCTTGGCTCACTGGCTCTGGGCGAGGCCGGCGCGCTTGATGGCGTCGGCGTTGCGCACCGAATCCTCGTCGAACAGCTTGCGGAATGCGTCGCCCGGCATGTAGCGCGGCGTGGCGTTCAGGCGCGTGACGACCTTCTTGTAATCATCGGCCGCCGTTGCCTTGGCGCAGGCTTTTTCCAGGGTGGCGACGATCGCCGGCGGCGTGTCCTTGCTGGCGATGAGCCCGCCCGCGGTGAAGCCTTGCGCCGGATAGCCGAGCTCCTTCATCGTCGGCACGTCGGGCAGCGCCGCGATGCGCTCGTCGGACAGCGCGGCAAGGATCGGCAGGCCGCTCGCGGCCGCGACGGCGGGCGTTTCGGTGATCGCCATCACCGTGTTGGAGACCAGCGCCTGCGCCATCGGGCCGGCGCCCTGGAACGGAACGCCGAGGCCGTCGGCGCCGATCGCTTTCAGCACCGCGAGCATGCCGAGATGCGGCTGGCTCGCCGGGCCGGGGTGTCCGTAGGTGAGGTTCTGCGGCTTCGCCTTGGCGAAGGCGACGAATTCCTTGAACGTCTTGAACGGCGCCTGCGGCGCCGCGATCAAGACATAGGGCGCGTAATAGGTGAGGCAGATGTAGCGGAAGCTGTCCATGTCGAATGGCATCTTCTGCGTGTGCGGCTGCGCGGTCAGCGGATTGTTGGGGGTGAGCGCGATGGTGTAGCCGTCGGGCTGCGCCTTGACGAGTTCGACGAGGCCGATCTTGCCGGCGGCGCCGCCCTTGTTGAGCACGACCACGGTGCCGTTCAGCGCTTTCGAAAGCTCGGCCTGCAACGCGCGGCCCATGATGTCGGTGTTACCGCCGGGCGGGAACGGCACGATCATCGTGATCGGGCGCGTCGGATAGTCATCCGCCATCGCGGATGTCAGAGCGGCCGATGTCAGAGCGGCCGGCATCAGGCCCGCCGCCAAGGCCGCGACCAGTGTCAGGCGGCGCCACGTTTTCGTCATGCGATCCTCCCCGGTTCCGATCGTGAACGCATAACGGCGCGGCCGACCGGGCCAATCATCAAGCGTGCGGCGACGGCCGCCCCGCGTTCATGCCTGCATGATGGCACCGTCGTTGCCGCGAAGCCAAGCGGTCAGCCGGTTTTGCTCCTTCCCGGCATCAGATTGCGCAACGACACGGTTTCCCACACTCCCACGACGACCAGAACGGCGGTCGCCGCGACGCTCAAGGCGACCGGTGACGCCGTCGTGGCGAAAGGCACGAGCGCGGCGGAAAGAGCGAGTCCGACCAGGTGCGAGAACGGCCAGCGGCCGGTGGTCGTTCGCTTGAACAGGATATTTCCGACGAGATAGAGCGCGGGACCGATGATCAGGATCGCGGCGGTTTTTACGTCGACATGGCCGCTTGGATGCGCGATCACCTTCTCGTCGCCGACCGCGCAGACGATGATCGCGGCGACGAGCAGCAGGTGGATATAGGTGTAGGCGAGGCGCGCGAGGCGGCCGGGATTGTCCGAATTCTCGAACCGGTGGCTGGCGCGATCGACGCCGGTGTCGAAATAGATCCACCACATCGCGATGCTGCCGACGAACGAGGAGGCGAAAGCGGCAACAGTCGCGGGCGCAAGGGTGACGCGCGCGGAGGTCGCGCCGGTCATCACGATCGATTCGCCGAGCGCGATGATGATGAAAAGCGCGCAGCGCTCGGCGAGATGCGCGGGGTTGATGTCCCATTCGGAGGCTTTCGAGCGCCCCAGCCCCGGCGTGCCGAAGCCGAACCACGGTCCGCAATACTCCACCGCCAGCGCGACGATCCAAAGGAAAAGCCGGACGTCGGGCGGTGCGAGCGCGCCGGCGATCCAGAAGATGCCCGCGAACGCGAACCAGGCGGTGATCCGCTGGAAGTTGCGCGTGTTGCCGCGGTGATGACGCGCCAGCGCCCAGACCATGTAGAGGGAGCGGCCCACTTGCATGAAGACATAGGCTCCCGCGAAGGCGAGAGCATGGGTGTCGAAGGCGTGCGGCAGCGACGCCGACAGCACCAGGCCGGCGAGCATCAGCACGAGGATGAGCAGACGCACCGGCGCGCGGTCGGGGTCGAGCCAGTTTGCCACCCACGACGTGAAGATCCAGACCCACCACACCGCCATGAGCAGCAACAGCGCCCGCACGGCGCCGAGCGCGGTCAGGTCTTCAAGCAGCGTATGGGAGAGTTGCGTGACGGCGAAAACGAAGACGAGATCGAAGAAAAGTTCGATATAGGTGACCCGCTGGTTCGCGCTCGCGGCGCGCAGCATATTGTTCTTCGCCGACCACATGCCATCGCCCCTCATGTTCAAGCCGTTGCGGCACAGCCTATCAAACCGTGTGCGTTTGCGCTTGCAAGCGGCGCAGGCGCGCGGTGGAGTGGGTCTTCTTCATGCTCCGGCCTCAAGCCGGGCGTCTCTCTTTTTCAGAACGATGAATTGTCGGGCCGCCGTCGTGGCGGCCATCCTTCAGCGAACGCGGTGGAGATAAGCCTCATGCGCATCCTGGTCGTCGGCGCCGGTTCGACCGGCGGTTATTTCGGAGGCCGCCTGGCGCAGGCCGGTCGTGACGTGACGTTCCTGGTGCGCCCGGCGCGCGCCGCGGCCTTGCGGGCGAACGGCCTGCGGATCATCAGCCCGCACGGCGACGCGACGCTGACGCCGCGGCTCCTGACGGCCGGGGAGATCAAGGAGCCGTTCGACGCCGTGCTGCTGACGGTGAAAGGTTTCTCGCTCGATGCCGCGATCGAGGATTGCGCGCCCGCCGTCGGTCCGCGCACCATGGTCCTGTCCTTCCTCAACGGCATGCGGCATTTCGACGTGCTTACCGCGCGCTTCGGCAAGGAGCGTGTCGTCGGATGCGTCTGCAAGGTCGGGACCACGCTCGACGAGCAGGGGCGCATTTTGCACATCAACAGGCTGCACAGTCTCGCGTACGGCGAAGTCGACGGCTCGCCTTCCGAGCGCACGGATCGCCTCGACAAGGCGATGCAGGGCGCCGGCTTCGATGCGCAGCTCACGCGCGCCATCGAGCGCGAGATGTGGGAGAAATGGATCCTGCTGGCGACGATGGGGGCGACGACCTGCATGATGCGCGGCACGGTCGGCGAGATCGAGGCGGTGCGCGGCGGCGCCGACCTCGCGCTCGCGATCCTTGCCGAAAGCGTCGCGGTCGCGACGGCCGCCGGGCATCCGCCGAGCGAGCCGTTCGTCACGGCGACGAAAGCCATCATGACCAAGAAGGATTCGCCGCAGGCGCCATCGATGTATCGCGACCTGCAGAAAGGCCAGCCGGTGGAAGCGGAGCCGATCGTCGGCGACATGGCCGCGCGCGGGCGCAGGCTGGGCGTTCCGACGCCGTTGCTGGCGGCTGCTTTCGCGCATCTGTGCGTCTATCAAAACCGCCTGGACAGGGCCGGGGACAAGAGGTGACGCGCCTGCGCGCCGCGTCGGACCCGCCGCGGATGAAGAAGTCGCACGCGGTTTTTCTCCTGTGCGTCGTCGCGATTGCCTGGGGGTTGAGCTGGCCGGTCAACAAGGAACAGTTGATCTATCTTCCGCCGATCTGGGCGGTGGTCGCGCGCTTCTCCGTCGGCACTATTTTTCTCGGCCTTATCACCGCGGCCAGCGGACGGCTGCGTCCGCCGCCACGGCAGGATATTCCGGTGGTGTTGAGCATCGGCCTGCTGCACATGGTGGCGTTTTCCGCGCTGTGCAGCATCGGCTTGCTTTACGTCACCGCCGGGCGCTCGGTGCTGCTCGCCTATACGACACCGTTCTGGGTGTTTCCGCTGGCGCACTTTTTCCTCGGCGAGGCTTTCACGGTGCGCCGCGCCGTGGCGCTGGCGTGCGGACTCGGCGGGCTCGCGCTGCTGGCCAATCCGGCGAGCATCGACTGGGCGGCTCCCGGCGTGCTCAAGGGACACGCGCTGATCCTGCTCGGCGCGGTGGTGTGGGCGATGAGCATCGTCTACGTGCGGATGCATCGCTGGGCGTCGAGCGCGTTCGACCTTCTGTTCTGGCAGAGCCTGCTTGCGACCGGGGTTGCGGCCTGCATCGCGTTCGCCGTCGAGGGGACGCCGCCGCTCGTCACCGACGGCTATTTTCTTCTGCTTCTGGTCTATTCCGGTGCGTTCGCCATCGCGGTCGCCTTCTGGGCCCTCAATACCGCGAACCGCGCGCTGCCGGCGACCACGACGTCGCTCGGCTTGCTGGGCGTGCCGCTGTTCGGCGTCGCCAGCTCTGTGATCATGCTGGGCGAGACGGCGGATGCGATAACGCTCGCCGCCATGCTGCTGATCGTCGGCGGCATTGCCATCGGGACCATCGGCACGGACCGGGCCTGAGCGCGGCGGGCTTTGATTCCGCTGGCGAATTGGAGCGGGCGAAGGGATTCGAACCCTCGACCCCGACCTTGGCAAGGTCGTGCTCTACCCCTGAGCTACACCCGCATCCGTTCCGGCGCGTGGCCGGCAGGGCCCTCCTATGCCAAATGGCGGGGCGCTTTGCAACTTCGCAAGATGCGAAGGGCGAGGTTGCGATTTACCGGCGGCCGGGGAATTCCCTTGGGCCGGGAAATATCCTATCGGAAGCCCATGCCCGCCACGCCCGACGACCTCTTCGCCTTTCTCGACCGCCTGACCATACCGCACTCGACCATCACGCATCCGCCGGTCTTCACCGTCGAGGAGGCGAAGGCGTTGCGCGGGAAGATCGAGGGCGGCCACACCAAGAACCTGTTCCTCAAGGACAAGAAGGGGACGGTCTTCCTCGTGGTCGCGCTCGAACACGCGAAAATCGACCTGAAGACGCTGCACGGCAAGCTCGACGCCGGCCGCTTCTCCTTCGGCTCGGCCGACCTGCTGCGGGAGCTTTGGGGGGTGGAGCCCGGCTCGGTGACGCCGTTCGGCGCCATCAACGACACGGCCCGGCGCGTCACCGTGGTGCTCGATGCGGCGATGATGGAACACACGACGCTCAACTATCATCCGCTGATCAATACGATGACGACCGCGATCGGCCGCGAGGACCTGGTGCGCTTCCTGGAGGCGACCGGCCATCCGCCGCGGATCGTGGCGGTGTCGGGCGACGGCGCCGCAGCGGCGGGATAGGCGCAGGCCGGCGATTGCATTCGCCCCGTCCGTGGCCCATTTAGGGCTGGAATTCGTACAACGAGGCCAGGATGACGATGTTTCAGAATGGCGGGACCCCGGCAGCGGCCGCTCCGAGCGCCGGCGACGATCTCGTCAAGGAGACCACCACCCAGACATTCATGGCCGACGTCATCGAGGCGTCGAAGACGCAGCCGGTGCTGGTCGATTTCTGGGCGCCCTGGTGCGGCCCCTGTCGCCAGCTCACCCCGGTGCTGGAAAAGGTCATCCGCGCCGCCAAGGGTAAGGCGAAGCTCGTCAAGATGAACATCGACGACTATCCCGAGGTCGCCGGGCAGTTGGGCGTGCAGTCGATCCCCGCCGTCTTCGCCTTCGTCAACGGCCAGCCGGTCGACGGCTTCATGGGCGCGCTGCCGGAAAGCCAGGTCACGCAATTTCTCGAGCGCCTGGTGAAGGATCGCGTCGGCGGCGAGGAGAAGGACCTGCTGGCGGAGGCCGATGCGGCGCTGGCCGACGGCAATGCGCCCGGCGCCGCGGAGCTCTATGCGCGGCTTCTCGCGCAGGATTCCGCGAACATCCCGGCGCTCGCCGGCCTCGCGCGTTGCTACGTCGAGACCGGCTCGCTCGAGCAGGCGAAGCAGACCCTGGCGATGATTCCCGAGGCGAAGGCGAACGATGCGGCGGTCGCGGCGGCGCGCGCGGCGATCGAACTCGCGGAGCAGGCGTCCGCGGTCGGGCCGATCGGCGAGCTCGAGGCGAAGGTTGAGGCCAATCCGCTCGATCATCAGGCGCGTTACGATCTCGCGGTGGCGCTCAACGGCAAGGGCAAACGGGCGCAAGCGCTCGACCATCTTCTTGCTATCGTCGGCCGCGATCGAAAATGGAACGACGACGGCGCGCGCAAGCAACTCGTGCAGTTGTTCGACGCTTGGGGACCGAACGACGAGGCGACGATCGAAGGCCGCCGACGGCTGTCGTCGATCCTGTTCTCGTAACCTTCTCCGGCGCAGAGCATGATGGCGCAAAGTGTGAAGCAGGCTTCGGATCACATCATGCTCTAAAAGGATGCGGCGATGCCGATGAACATCGTTTATCGCGGACCGTCCGATCTTCCCGGCGTAATCCCCGTGTTTCCCCTCGCCGGCGCGCTGCTGCTGCCGCGCGGGCAGATGCCGCTCAACATCTTCGAGCCGCGCTATCTCGCGATGATCGACGACGCGCTTGCGGACCGCCACCGGCTCATCGGCATGATCCAGCCGGACGCTTCGCACGCCGCGCCGGAGGACAAGCCGCATCTGTTCAAGATCGGCTGCGTCGGGCGCATCACGCAATTCGCTGAATCCGGCGACGGCCGCTATCTCATTCAGCTCACCGGCATCGCCCGCTTCGAGGTGGAGGAGGAACTGCGCGTCGCGACCGCCTATCGGCAATGCCGCGTCACCTTCGGTCCTTTCCGCGACGACTTTATCGCCCGCAAGGGCGAGGAGGAGGTCGATCGCGCGGAGCTGCTCAAGACGCTGAACGCGTTCCTGACGGCGAACGACCTGAAGGCGGACTGGCAGGGGATCGAGGAAGCGCCGAACGAAGCGCTCGTCAACGCGCTCGCGATGATGTCGCCTTACGGGGCGGCGGAGAAGCAGGCGCTGCTGGAGGCGCCTGACCTCAAGACACGTGCGGAGATCCTCATCGCCGTTACCGAGATCGAACTCGCCAAGCGTCAGTCGCCTGGCGAGGGTTCGCTGCAGTAGTTTTCTGGTCGTTCTTGAGACGGCGCACCGGAAAACGCGCGAGAGCGGGATGAGGAAAAGTGTGGAGCGGTTTTCCGCCCGCATCCCGCTCCAAGTTATGAGAATCGATCACGTTCACGATCTTGGATCGATTCGATCCAAAATCATCGTGATCTAGGCGGCGTGGTTGGACGACATTTCACGCCGCGAATTTCAATCCGGCGATGCCGGCGACGATCAGCCCGATGCAGGCGAGCCGCAGCGCCGTGGCCGGCTCCGCGAACAGGACGATCCCGAGGATCGCGGTGCCGACGGTGCCGATGCCCGTCCACACCGCGTAGGCGGTGCCGACCGGCAGCGACTTCAAGGCCAGGCCGAGCAGGGCGACGCTCACGATCATGCACAGCACGGTGAGAGCCGTCGGGACGGCGCGCGTGAACCCGTCCGTGTATTTGAGGCCGATGGCCCACCCGATCTCGCTCAAGCCGGCGAACAGCAAGATGACCCACGCCATGAGAAAGCTCCTCTGCCGGGGTCGTCCCCGCTGAATTGTCGGGATACGCAAGGCCGTCCCTGCGCGCGCCCTATATAAGCGGAGGGAAGCCATGCTCCAACCGCGGCAAGGCTCCCTCGCGCGGCACGGCGCGGTGGTGATAGGATGGCGGCAGACACGCATGAGGCTTCCGTGACGACGCCATCCTCCGAACGCCCCGCGCAAGGGGTCGATCCCAAGCTGCTGGAAATCCTCGTCTGCCCGCTGACCAAGGGGACGCTGGAGTACGACGCGGAGAAGCAGGAACTGATCTCGCGATCCGCCAAGCTCGCCTATCCGATCCGCGACGGCATCCCGATCATGCTGGTGGAAGAGGCGCGACGGCTGGAATAGCGAATCCTCATCCCGAGGCGCGCTGGCAGAGCGCGGCTCGAAGGATGTCTAAACACAGTTCGGCCGCCCTTCCTTCGAGACGCGTCGCGTTGCGCCGCCCCCGAGGACGAGGCGGAGCGGAGCCGGTACTTAATCGAAAGAGGAAACCTTCGATGCTGAAGATGTGGGGGCGCAGTAGTTCAGGCAACGTGCAGAAGGCGATGTGGGCGGTCGGGGAGCTCGGCCTGGAGTGCGAGCGCGTCGACGTCGGCGGCCAGTTCGGCAAGACGAAAGAGCCGCCCTATAGCGACATGAATCCGAATGCGCTGGTGCCGACCCTGGAGGAAGAGGACGGCTTCATCCTGTGGGAATCGAATTCGATCGTTCGCTATCTCGCGCGCAAGCACGGCGCCGGCGTGCTCGAGCCGCACGACCCGAAAGCGCGTGCTCTCGCCAGCCAGTGGATGGACTGGCAGCTCAGCGTCCTCGGCCCGGCGATCACACCGCTGTTCTGGGGCCTGGTGCGCACGCCGCCGGAGAAGCGCGACTACAACGCCATCGACGCGGCGCGCACCAAGACGACGGAGGCGATGAAGATCCTCGACTGGGGCCTCGGCAAGCACGCCTTCGTCGCCAACGACACCTTCTCGATGGGCGACATCCCGGTCGGCGTGATGGCGTTCCGCTATCGCAAGCTGGTGCCGGAGCATCCGCCGATGCCGAACCTGGTGCGCTGGTTGGACGAAATCACGAAGCGTCCGGCGTTCCACAAGCACATCGGCAGCCTGCCGTTGACGTAAACGGCCGCTGCCGGCTTGACGGCCTCATCTTGAGGAGTGCCCGCAGGGCGCGTCTCCAGGAATGGCGTTTCCGGCCATCCTTCGAGACGCCGCTTTTGGCGAGGCGGCTCCTCGGGATGAGGGCTGGGCAGCCCTAAAGCGCCTCGCCCTTGAGCAGCTTCGGCAGGTCGCCCGAGAGCCCGGCCGCCTCGCGAATGAAAAGCTCCTTCAGCGCCGGCAGGCGGTCGACGATGCCGAGACCGAAGTCGCGTGCGAGCTTGAGCGTGCCCGACGTGTTGGAGAACAGGCGGTTGAGCCCGTCCGTGGTCACGCCCATCGCGGCGGTGTCGAAGCGGCGCCAGCGCTGGTAACGATCGAGCACCGCGGTCCCGCCGATATCGAGGCCGAGCCGCGCCGCATCGGCGATCGCCTCGGCGAGCGCCGCGACGTCGCGTAGCCCGATGTTCAATCCCTGGCCGGCGATCGGATGGATCACATGCGCCGCGTCGCCGACCAGCGCCAAGCGTTCGGCGATGAACGAGCGTGCCATCATGAAGCCGAGCGGGAAGACGCGGCGCGGGCCGGCAAGGGTGATGTCGCCGAGCTCGAGGCCGAAGCGGCGCTCGAATTCCGTCATGAACTGCGCATCCGGCAGGGCGACGATACGCTCAGCCTCCCGCGTCTCCTCGGTCCAGACGATGGACGCGCGGTTGCGCGTCAGCGGCAGGATCGCGAACGGGCCGGCGGGGAGGAAATGTTCCTGCGCGCGGCCGCCGTGGCCGCGCTCGTGCGCCACCGTCGTCACGATCGCGGACTGCCGATAGGTCCACGCGACTTTCGCGATGCCGGATTGCTCGCGCAGGCGCGATCGCGCGCCGTCGGCGGCGACGAGAAGCCGCGCGGCGTAGGCGCTGCCGTCGGTCAGGCGTGCGTCGATGCGGGCGGACCGCGGTGAAAAATCCGCGACGCCGTGCGGCAGCAGCGGAATGTTGCTCTCTCGCGCCTTGGCGATCAGCGCCTCGATCAGCGGCGCGTTCTCGACCATGTGCGCGAAAGGTTCGCCCGGGGCGACCTCGCCGGCGAAGCTGAGATAGACCGGGCGCAGCACGTCGTTCAGACGGCTGTCGGTCACCGTCATGTCGAGGATCGGCTGGGCGCCGGCATCGAGCGTGTCCCACACGCCGATGCCGCGCAGCAAATGCCGCGCCGCCGCCGCGATCGCGGACGCGCGCGGATCGTGGACGCCTTGGCGCGCGAAAGCGGGATCGGCCACCGCGACGGTGAAGGCGTCACCGAGCGCCTGGCGCAGCGCGATCGCGAGCGCGAGGCCGGGAAGCCCGCCGCCCGCGATCAGGAGATCGAGACGTTGTTGCGTCATGCGGTACGTTCCGGCGCGGCGGCGCTCCGCTTCTTGCGCCCCGTGGCGAGGGCGGAGGTGGGGGCGTCAAGCTAACACTGACCCCACCCCGATGCACCCCGTGCGTCGACCCTCCCCGCGAGGGGGAGGGTTAAGATCAATCCACCGAGACGCCGCTTGCCTTGATCGGGCCTTCCCACTTCTTGATCTCGTCCTTCACGAACTGGCCGAGATAGTCCGGCGTGCGGCGCTCCGGTGCGACGATTTGCGCGCCGAGCCCTTGCAGGCGATCCTTCACCGCCGGCGTGTCCAGCGCCTTCAACGTTGCATCGTTGAGTTTCTTCACGATGTCGGCGGGCGTTCCCTTCGGCAGGAAGAAGGCGTTCCACGTGTAGCCTTCGACGCCCGGCATGCCGCCTTCCGCCGTGGTCGGAACATTCGGCAGCACGGCCGAACGCTCCTTGGTCATCATTGCGATCGCCTTGACCGTGCCGCCGTCGACCTGCGGCTTCGCGGTGGTGACGATCTCGCAGAGGAAGTCGATGCGCCCGCCCTGCAGGTCCTGCATCGCAGGGCCGGTGCCGCGATAGGGCACGTGCGTGATCTTCGTTCCCATCGCGGTGTCGAGCACGACGCAGCCGAGATGCGTCGCCGAGCCGGCGCCGGCGGACCCGAAGGTCATCTTCGCCGCGTTGGCTTTCGAATAAGCAACGAAGTCCTTCAGATTGTCGGCCGGGAAATCCTTGCGCGCGATGACGACGAGCGGAACTTCCGCGATCAGCGCGACCGGCGTGAAATCGGTGACGGAATTGTAGGCCGGCTTTTTGTAGAGCGTCTGGTTCTGCGCATGCGTGCCGACGGTGCCGAGAACGAACTGGTAGCCGTCCGGCGCGGCATTGGCGACGCGCGCGGAGCCGGTCATGCCGCCGGCGCCGGTCGCGTTCTCCACCACCACCTGCTGGCCGAGGATGGCGCTCATGCGCTCCGCCATCACGCGGCCGAGCACGTCGGTCGGGCCTCCGGCGGCGAAGGGGATCACCATGGTGATCGGACGGGTCGGATATTGCTGCGCCTGCGCGCCGACGGTGAACGTCAGCAATGCCGCGAGCGCGGCCAGCATCGACTTATTCGTCATTCCACTCTCCGGTTTGAGACCGGCCTGCATATCGCATCGTGCGCGGTATCCGCAATGCGGCGGCCTTCTGTTCCGGCGCTGGCCGCGAAGGCGGCCTACGGCGTCGCCGCCGCGGGGCCCAGACGGAGACGACGGCTTGACTTTCGCCGCCGCGCCGCGCGTTTGTGCCGTCAACCTTCCCCTCGACGACGAGTTCCGTATGGCTTCTGCCGTCCAGACCCTGCTTGAAATCCTCGACCTCGAGCCGCTCGAGGTGAACCTGTTCCGCGGACGCAGCCCGCAGACGGGCTGGCAGCGCGTGTTCGGCGGGCAGGTGATCGGGCAGGCGCTGGTCGCGGCGTGCCGGACTGTGGAAGGGCGCACGCCGCATTCGCTGCACGGCTATTTCATGCTGGCCGGCGACCCGAGCGTGCCGATCATCTACGAGGTCGATCGCATTCGCGACGGCAAGAGCTATTCCACGCGACGGGTGGTCGCGATCCAGCACGGGCACGCGATCTTCACGCTGTCGGCCTCGTTCCACAACGACGAGGAAGGGCTGGCGCACCAGTCGCCGATGCCGGACGTTCCGTTTCCAGAGGCGCTGCCGGCCGAATCCGATATCCGCAAAAGCTTCCTGCCGATAATGCCGGAAGCGGTGCGCCGCTATTACGAGCGCGACCGCCCGATCGAGCTGCGGCCGGTCGAATATGACCGCTATCTCGGCAAGAAATACGAGAACGGAAAATTCCACGTCTGGATCCGCACGACCGCGCCGCTGCCGAACGACCCGGCGATCCATCAGTGCGCGCTTGCCTATGCCTCAGACCTGACGCTGCTCGACACGTCGCTGGTGCCGCATGGGAGGACGCTGTTCGAGCCGGAATTCATGGCGGCGAGCCTCGACCACGCCCTATGGATTCATCGCCCGTTCCGCGCCGACGATTGGCTGCTGTATGCGCAGGAGACGCCGAACCTGCATGGCGGCCGTGGCTTTTCGCGCGGCTCGATCTTCTCGCGCGACGGGACGCTGGTCGCCTCGGTGGCGCAAGAAGGCATGGTGCGCCAGCGGCGGCCCGTGTGAGGCGTGCTCGTCATTCCGGGGCGCCGCGCCAGCGGCGGGCCCGGAATCCACAGCTCCGGCATCACCGTGGATCGACGGACCGGGATTATGGATTCCCGACAGCCCTCGCTGCGCCCAGCCTCCGGAATGACAGATGAGGGGCATCGCCCCCGCTCTGCCCAAAATTTGCGCAGGCGCGCATTCGATAGGCGCGGCCGAAAGGGCTCCAGAGGACGGCGCTGGCCTCTGATGTCGCGCGATTTGCTCCTGTTGCCAGTGCGTTAGCGCGTTCGTCCTGAGTTGGCACGGCGCTTGATTAGACAGCCTCCGACGCGCCGCGCGGCAAGGGGGCACAGACGACCGCCTGCCCGATGCGCATTCAGCGGGCTGGGAGTCTGTCATTCATGAAAATCGTCATGGCGATCATCAAGCCATTCAAGCTCGATGAGGTGCGCGATGCCCTCACCGCGCTCGGGGTGCATGGCCTGACCGTCACCGAAGTCAAAGGCTACGGGCGCCAGCGGGGGCATACCGAAGTCTATCGCGGCGCCGAATATGCCGTGAGCTTTCTGCCGAAGGTGAAGATCGAAGTCGCGGTCGCGGCCGACCAGGTGGACAAGGTCGTGGACGCGATCAGCGCCGCCGCCAAGACCGGCCAGATCGGCGACGGCAAGATTTTCGTGCTCGATCTCGAGCACGCGATGCGCATCCGCACCGGCGAAACCGATGCCGCCGCTCTCTAATCCTCGCGCCATGCTTCGACAGGAGTTTACGATGATGTTCACATCCCACCGCCGCGCGGCGCTCGCGGGAGCGTCGGCGCTCGGCGCGCTGGCGTTGCTCGCTTTCCTTTCCGAGCCGGGCTTCGCGCAGACCGCGGCGCCGGCTGCTCCGGCGGCGCCCAAGCTCGACACCGGCGACACCGCCTGGATGCTCACCTCGACGGCGCTCGTCCTGATGATGACCATTCCCGGCCTCGCGCTGTTCTACGGCGGCATGGTCCGGCGCAAGAACGCGCTCGGCGTCGTAATGCAGAGCTTCGCGATCTGCTGTCTCGTCACCGTGCTGTGGATGCTGTTCGGCTACTCGCTCGCGTTCACGAGCAACGGCAGCGAGGCGGTGAACCGTTACATCGGCGGCATCGGCAAGGCATTGCTGTCCGGCGTCGGCGTCACCTCGACGAACGCGCTCGCGGCGACGATCCCGGAATTCGTGTTCGTGACGTTCCAGATGACGTTCGCCATCATCACGCCGGCGCTGATCACCGGCGCCTTCGCCGAGCGCATGAAGTTCTCCGCGGTGATGTGGTTCATGGGCCTCTGGCTCGTGCTCGTCTACGTGCCGATCGCGCACTGGGTATGGGGCGGCGGCTTCCTCGGCGCGGCGGGCGTTCTCGACTTCGCCGGCGGCACGGTCGTGCACATCAATGCCGGCGTGGCGGGTCTCGTCTGCTGCCTGATGCTCGGCACGCGCAAAGGCTACGGCACCGTCAATCTCGCGCCGCATAATCTCGTGCTCACGATGATCGGCGCCTCGCTGCTGTGGGTCGGGTGGTTCGGCTTCAACGCCGGCTCGGCGGTCGGCGCCAATGCGCTCGCCGGGGCGGCGATGATCAACACGCAGGTGGCGACCGCCGCCGCGGCGCTCGCCTGGATGGTCTGCGAGTGGATCGTGATCAAGAAGCCGAGCCTGCTCGGCATCTTGTCGGGCGCCGTCGCGGGTCTCGTCGCCGTCACGCCGGCCGCCGGCTTCGTCAATCCGACGGGCGCACTCGTCGTCGGCATCGTCGCCGGCACCGGCTGCTACATCGCCGCGGTCCACGTGAAGAAAGCGCTGGGCTACGACGACTCGCTCGACGTCTTCGGCGTCCACGGCGTCGGCGGTATCATCGGCGCGATTTTGACCGGCATGTTCGCCGACGTTTCGATCAACGAACTCGGCAAGGACGCGAGCGTTATGACGCAAATCTACGGTGTCGCCGTGACCATCGTCTACACGGCGGCGATGACGGCGATCATCCTCACGGTCATCAAGGCCATGCTCGGCCTGCGCGTCTCCGCGAGCGACGAAGAGGAGGGGCTCGACCTCACCGCGCACGGCGAGCGCGCCTACACGGCCTGAAAGATCGCGGTGATCCCTGGAGGCTGGGTTCCGCCTCCGGGGTCATGCGTCGCGCTACGACGTCGGCGGAACCCGGCACCGCCGCTGTCGTCGAGAGGCCTCGGGCGCAAGCTCGGGGCCTCTCCCTATTTTCGTCATTGCCGCGCTGGACGCGGCAATCCATCATCGAGCCCGGTCATGACGCATGAGGGGTCGTCGGGAAGATGGATCACGCCGGCAAGCTTGAGACGTTCGTGCAGGTGGTGAATGCCGGCAGTTATTCCGCGGCGGCGCGCGCCATGGGGCTGACGCCGTCGGCGGTGAGCAAGCTGATCGCGCGTATCGAGGATCATCTCGGCGCGCGCCTGATCAATCGCTCGACGCGGCAACTGACGCTGACGCCGGAAGGCGAGATCTTCCACCGCCATTGCCTCAAGATCATCGCCGATATCCAGCAGGCGGAAGAAGCGGTGGCGGCGCAGAATGTCGAGCCGCGCGGGCGACTGCGCATCAATTCGTCGTTGCCGATCGCGATCCATCGCATCCAGTCGCTGATCCCGGAATTCCTCGCGCGCTATCCGCGCATGAGCGTCGACCTCTCGCTCAACGACGAGGTCGTCGATCTGGTCGAGGAGCGCGCGGACGTCGCGATCCGCATCGGGCCGTTGCAGGATACGTCGCTGCGTGCGCGCAAGATCTGTAGCAGCCGGCGCGTGATCGTGGCCGCGCCAGACTACCTCGAGCGCCACGGCACGCCGGCGACGCCGGCCGATCTCGCGCAGCACAACTGCCTCGCCTACGATCTCAAGAACAGTCTCAATGCATGGCCGTTCAAGCTCGAGAACGCGCAGGTCAGCGTCACGGTCGAGGGAAATTTCCGCGGCAACAACGGCGAGACCCTACGGCATCTGGCGCTGGCCGGCACGGGGATCGCGCGGCTCGCCTGGTTCCAGGTCGGCGAGGATGTGCGCGACGGCCATCTCGTGCCGCTGCTGGAGGATTTTCATCCCGGCGACACGCAGGGCATCTACGCCGTGTTCGTCAATCACAAATTCACGGCGGCGCGCGTACGCTGCTTCGTCGATTTCCTGGTCGAGAAACTCGGCCGCGCGCAGCCGTGGCTGGGCGCGGACGCGATGCCGGCCGGCGTTCGTCCCGACCGCGTGCGCGTGGCGCGGCCGGGACGCGCGATCGCTACTTCGTCTTCGCCAGGCCGAGCGATTTCAGCGTCTGGCCGATCTCGGCGTCATCCGTTTTCAGGAAGCCCGTGAGCGTGGCGGCGTCCATCCACAGCAGGTCGAAACCGCGCTTCTGCATGAACTCCTTATATTCGGCGCTTGCGTAGACCTTCTTCAGAAGTTCCTCGTAGCGCGCCGCGACATCTTTCGGCAGTCCCTTCGGGCCGACGATGGCGCGCCACACACCCTTGTTCCAGTCGTGGCCGACGGCTTCCTTCACCGTCGGCACGTCGGGGGCCAGCGCCGCGCGCTTCTCCGCCATGAAGACGAGGCTGCGCACGCGGCCGGCGCCGATCAGCGCCTGCGCTTCCGGCATCGAGCAGGCGACGAAGTCGACGCCGCCGGCCGCGAGATCGGTCATCGCGGTCGCCGCGCCCGTGCTCGGCACCCAGCGCACCTTGTTCGGATCGATGCCTTCCTTCTCCAGCAGGCCGCCGAGCGCCATGTGCCAGCTTCCGCCTTGGCCGGTGCCGGAAGCCTTGAACTTGCCCGGCTCGGCCGCCTTGATCGCGGCGATCAGATCCTTGAGCGTCTTGTAGGGCGAGTCGGTGCGAACATGGATCGCGGCGGCGTCCGAGTTCATCATCGCCAGCGGCGTGAACTGCGCCGAGGTGAGCTCGGTGAGGCCGACCCAGTGCATCATGTTGATCTCGAGCGTGATCATGCCGATGGTGTAGCCGTCCGGCGCCGCGCTCGAGATCGCCTGATGCCCGACGACGCCACTGCCGCCAGTGCGGTTGACGACGTTCACCGGCTGCTTGAGGTCCTTCTCCAGTTGGAAGGCAATCTGGCGCGCGACCGCATCGGTGCCGCCGCCGGCCGCCCACGGCACGATCAAGGTGATCGGCCGGTCCGGGAACGCGGCTTGCGCCGTCGCGAGCACTCCCGCCATCGCGCCCGCCGCGACGAGACCGGCAAGCGCCATCGTTCTTACAAATCGGATCATACGGATTCCCCCGTGCAGCGGCCGGCCGCTCCAGCATCGCGCGGTGGCCGCACGTTCTTGCTTCGCTGATCGATGCCCGCCGGGAAGTCTAACGGCTCCGCCGATGCCGCGCCGTCACAGCTCCCGTGCCGGTTCGTCACAGCCGTTCGTGTTTATGTTTGCGCCGGCAGCCGTCGCGAAAGCGCGTGGCATCCGTAGGACGGGCAAAGAGGCGACATGAAAATCTTCATCACCGGCGCGACCGGATATATCGGCGGCTCGATCGCTACGAAGCTTCTGGAGGCGGGGCACGAACTGTTCGGGCTCGCGCGTTCCGAGGAGGCGGCGTCGGCGCTCCGCAAGCGCGGCATCGAGCCGGTGCGCGGGTCCTTGCAGGATCACGGAACGCTGCGCCAGGCGGCCGCGCGCGTCGATGCCGTCATCAACTGCGCCAGCGCGGACAATGCCTTCGTCGTGCATGGGCTGCTGCCGCCGCTCTACGGCACCGGCAAGACCTTCATCCAGACCAGCGGGTCGAGCGTGGTCGGCACGTACGATGAAGGCGCCTTTCGCGAGGCGGTGTTCCACGAGGACACGCCGTTCCGGCCGGAGCCGGAAAAGGCGACGCGCGTCGCCATCGACGAATCGGTGCTTGCCGCCGCGCTGAAGGGCGTGCGCTCGGTCGTCATCCGTCCGTCGTTGATCTATGGGCGTGGGCTCGGGGTCGACGGCATCAGCGTGCAGGTGCCGCGCCTGATCGAGGCGGCGCGGAAATCCGGCATTCCCCGGCATATCGGACCGGGAGAGAACGTCTGGGCGCACGTCCACATCGCCGACCTCGTCGTGCTCTATCTCGCGGCCTTGGAGAAGGCGCCGGCGGGCTCGCTTTTCTATGGCGAGGCGGGGGAGGCCTCCTTCAAGACGCTGGCGCAGGCGATCGGCCGCATGCTCGGGCAGGGGGAGCGGACCGAGGACTGGCCGATCGCGGAGGCGGTCGAGGCGCTGGGGCCGGGGGCGCACCTGACCTTCGGCTCCAACAGTCGCGTGCGCGGCGACAAGGCGCGCGGGATGCTCGGCTGGGCGCCGAAGGGACCGCCGCTGATGGAGGAGGTCGAGCGCGGCGTCTATCGCGAGGTTTACGGGAAGGGCTGAGGGCGTCGGCTGCATTTTCGTGCGGCGCGGCGGGTCGCGACAGTCGCCGCTCCCGGATTTTTTCATCGGAGCGCACGCGGCTGTTGCGGGATATGCGCTGATGACGCGCGACGCCGCGCGCTACCGGACGTACTTTCCCAAGCTTCCTCTGATCGCCCCGGATTGAGGCCGGGTCCGGAGCATCTTCCCCTGCGGCGCCGCCGATGGTTAATCGCGCCTTAACCTCGCCCCTCTTAAGGTTTCCGCATGCGGCGAGTCCTCGAACGCAAGCGATAACCCATGAGCCCCGCCGACCCTGTCCCGTTTCCGAAAGCCGCCCGCGCGACCGACAACCGGTCGCCGTTCGTGCGTCTCACCGAACTGCTCGGCGACACCCCGCCGGGCCAGCCGCCGATCAACCTTTCGGTCGGCGAGCCGCAGCACGCGGTGCCGCCCTTCGTCGGGCCGGTGCTGGCCGCCAATGTGAGCGCTTTCAACAAGTATCCGCCGAACAACGGGACGCCGCGCTTCCGCGAGGCGGCGGCCAAGTGGATCACGAACCGCTACAAGCTGCCGCGGCCGGTCGATCCGGCGCGCGAGGTGCTGGTGCTGGCCGGGACGCGCGAAGGGCTGTTCCTCGCGGCCATTACGGCGCGCCGCCACGTGAAGGACCGCGGCGAGCGTCCGGCGATGCTCATCCCGAATCCGTTCTATGCGGTCTACGCCGCCGGCGCCCTCGCCGCCGATTGCGAGCCGGTCTATCTCGCCGCAAGCCCGGAAAGCGGCTTCATCCCCGATCTCGACGCGCTGAGCGACGAACTTCTGTCCCGCACGGTCGCGTTCTATCTCGCCTCCCCGTCGAATCCGCAGGGCGCGGTGGCGGGGCCCGACTATCTGCGCCGCCTGATCGCGCTGGCGCGCAAGCATGGCTTCACGGTGTTCGCGGACGAGTGCTACTCCGAAATCTATTCGCGAGAGCCGCCGGTCGGGATGCTGGAAGTCGCCGGCGGCGATTTCTCCAATATCGTCATCTTCCACTCGCTGTCGAAGCGCTCGAACCTCGCCGGCCTGCGCGTCGGTTTCGCGGCCGGCGATGCGCGCTTCCTCGCCGACTATCTCAATCTGCGCGCCGTCTCCGCGCCGCAGATTCCGAACCCGGCACAGGAGGTCGCGGTCGCCGCTTATGAAGACGAGACGCATGTCGAGGAAAACCGGCGACTCTACGCCGCGAAGTTCGATCTCGCGGATCAGATCGTCGGCGATCGGTATGGCTACAAGCGTCCGGCCGGAGGCTTTTTTCTCTGGCTCGACGTGTCGGCGCATGGCAAGGACGACGAGGTGACCTTGCGGTTGTGGCGCGAGGCCGGCGTGCGCGTCGTGCCGGGTTCATATCTCGCGCGCGACGGCGCCGACGGGAGCAACCCAGGCACGGGCTTCATTCGTGTCGCGATGGTGCAGGACGCGGCGACGACCGCGGAAGCCTTGCACCGGATCGTCGCGCTGTTGAGTTAAGGGGAGCGTTTTCGGCCAATGCCCGCGATCTGGCGCAGTTTCGAGCCCGCAGCGTATCTGCCAGAGGAGCTTCGCGGCCTTCTGCGCCGGCGCGCGCGCGAGATCGGTGGGCTTGCTTTGCTGGCGGTCACCGCCGCGCTCGCCATCGCGCTCGCCACCTGGTCGGTGCAGGACCCGAGCCTGACGCATGCGACGAAGATGCCGGTGCGCAATCTCATCGGCTATCCCGGCGCCATCGCCGCCGATATCCTGATGCAATTGTTCGGGCTCGCGTCGATCGCGCTGCTGGCGCCGATCGCGATCTGGGGCTGGCGCATGGTCGGGCACCGGCCGCTCGACCGCGAGAAGCTGCGCCTCGCGATGTGGCTCGCCGGCGTCGTGTTCACCGCCGCCTTCGTCTCCTCGCTGCCGAAAAGCGCCGGCTGGCCGCTGCCCGCCGGGCTCGGCGGCGTGGTCGGCGACGCGATGCTCAAGGTGCCGGCGTATTTCTTCGGCGTGCTCTCGGGCACGACGCGGTTTGCGGTGGGCGCGGTGACGGCGGCATTCGCCGGCTGCGCGATCACGCTTGCCGCCGGGCTTTGGCGCAATGCGCCGTCCGGCGCCGATGTCGATGAGGAGGACGAGGAGCCGGCGGTGCGCTCGCGCCCCCGCCGCCGCCATGAGGAAGAGGATGACGACGTCGACGCGCCCGGGGGCTTGTTCGTCGGCCGTCTCGTCCATGGAATGCTCAGCGCCAAGGCGCGCCTGACGCGCTGGGTGCTGTGGCTTTGCGAGAAATTCGCGCACGAGGACGATCTGCCGCGCGCCGCGCGCCGCTCGGGGCTCGACGGGCGGGTCGAACCGCGCTGGCGCGACGCGCCGGCGGTCGAGCTGCCGCGCGAACCGGCGATGGCGCATGACGACGCGCCGCCGGAGGACCAGGGCGGCGGCGAGGAGGAAGAGGACGTCGAAGAGGACGACGCGGAGGAGCTTGCCGCGGCGGCGCCGAGGAAGCGGGCGAAGCCGGCGCCGAAGCCCGCGTCCAAGCGCGGCGGCTACGAGTTCCCCTCGATCAACCTGCTCGCTTCGCCGAAGCCGAACGAGCGCAGCGTGATGAGCCAGGAGGTCATCCAGGAGAACGCGACGGCGCTCGAAGGCGTGCTCGGCGATTTCGGCGTGCGCGGCGAGATCATCAATGCGCGGCCGGGCCCCGTGGTGACGCTCTACGAATTGGAACCCGCGCCCGGCATCAAGTCGTCGCGCGTCATCGGTCTTGCCGACGACATCGCGCGCTCGATGAGCGCCGTCTCCGCTCGCGTCGCCGTCGTCTCCGGCCGCAACGCCATCGGCATCGAGCTGCCGAATCCGAAACGCGAAAAGGTCTACCTGCGCGAGATGCTGGCGGCGGACGACTATACGAAGTCGAACGCCAAGCTGCCGCTCTGTCTCGGCAAGACGATCGGCGGCGAGCCGGTGATCGTCGATCTCGCGCGCATGCCGCACCTTCTGATCGCAGGCACCACCGGGTCCGGCAAGTCGGTCGGCATCAACACCATGATCCTGAGCCTGCTGTACCGGTTCAAGCCGGACCAGTGCCGCCTGATCATGGTCGATCCGAAGATGCTGGAGCTCTCCGTCTACGACGCGATCCCGCACCTCCTGACGCCCGTCGTCACCGACCCGAAGAAGGCGGTGGTGGCGCTGAAATGGGCGGTGAAGGAGATGGAGGATCGCTATCGCAAGATGTCGAAGCTCGGGGTGCGCAATCTCGACGGCTACAATACGCGCGTCGCCGAGGCGAAGGCGAAGGGCGAGACGCTCACTCGCACGGTGCACACCGGATACGACAAGGAGTCGGGCGAGGCGATCTACGAGGACGAGACGCTCGACCTCGAGCCGTTGCCGTTCATCGTCGTCATCGTCGACGAAATGGCCGACCTGATGATGGTCGCCGGCAAGGACATCGAGGGCGCCATCCAGCGCCTCGCGCAAATGGCGCGCGCCGCCGGCATCCACGTTATCCTCGCGACGCAGCGGCCCTCGGTCGACGTCATCACCGGCACCATCAAGGCGAACTTTCCGACCCGCATTTCCTTCCAGGTCACGTCGAAGATCGACAGCCGCACCATTCTCGGCGAACAAGGCGCGGAGCAACTGCTCGGCCAGGGCGACATGCTGTACATGGCGGGCGGCGGGCGCATCAGCCGCGTGCACGGCCCCTTCGTCGCCGATGACGAGGTGGAAAAGATCGTGCGCCACCTCAAGAGCCAAGGTGCGCCGCAATACCTCGAAGCCGTCACCGCCAGCGACGAACTGGAGGACGGCGAAGACGGCGCCGTGTTCGATTCGACCGCGATGGGCAGCGAGGGAACCGACCTCTACGAACAGGCTGTGCAAATCGTGCTGCGCGATCGCAAGGCGTCAACCAGCTACATCCAGCGCCGCCTGCAGATCGGCTACAATCGCGCTGCCTCGTTGATGGAGCGGATGGAGAAGGAAAGCGTCATCAGCGCGCCGAACCACGCCGGCAAGCGCGAGATTTTGATCGGTGAGGATGCGTGAGCGCGGGTGGTGCGGCCAGAGGTGCTTTGCCGGGCCGTGAATTCGCCATACCTTCGGGGTATGGGCGATTGATTCCATTGTTGGCTCGCGTCGGAATGAGGCTTCGGGCGCGCGCGGAGAATAAAATGCCGAAACTCTTTCTGCCGGTGATGGTATGCGCACTGGCCCTGCCGCTGGCGAGCATTGGCGCGTCGGCCGAGACCGCGGGCGGCCGTGGGCGTGTCGCCGCGACGGCGGCGCCGAATGTCGGCGCGGCGCCGGCCGCTGCGACGACCGCTTCCGGCGCGCAGGCGCTTCCGGCGCCGGTCATCCGCCCCAGGGCCAACATCGCCAGGGGCGGCCCGCTGACGCAGCAGCAGAAGACGCTGATCGACCGCATCAATCTTTACCTCACCAGCGTGCAGACGCTGTTCGGCGATTTCGTCCAGGTGGGGCCGGACGGCACGCGCAGCGAGGGCAAGTTCTACCTGCAGAAGCCGGGCCGCATGCGGTTCGAATACGACGATCCGAGCCCGCTGGAATTGATCGCCGATGGCAAGTCGGTCGCCATCCGCGACCGCAAGCTTGCGACACAGGATTTGCTGCTGCTGTCGCAGACGCCGCTGCGCTTCCTGCTCTCCGACCGCATCGACCTGTTCCGCGAGGGCAATCTTGTCGGCGTGTCGTCGGACGACGTTTTCGTCACCCTGACCCTGGAGGAGAAGCAGACGATCGGCGGCACGCATCGCCTTGCGCTGATGTTCTCCGCCAAGGATCTGGCGCTGAAGCAGTGGACCGTGACCGACCCGCAGGGCTACGACACGACGGTCGCACTCTACAATGTCGACGTCGGCCGCAAGCTCGACCCCGACCTGTTCAAGATCAATTACGAACGCATGCGCGACTAAGCGCACGTCACGCGGCGTTGAGCCGCGCATCCATCCAGTATTCTCGTTATCGCCGGGCTTGTCCCGGCGATCTCATTTCGACGGGCACTGGGCTTTCGGGATCGGGATGGCCGGGACAAGCCCGGCTCTCTCGGCGCGGTCTCTGCAAGGCACCATTCAGCCGTCATCCTTCGAGGCTCGCTTCGCGAGCACCTCAGGATGACGGGAGCGGGCGTTCGTCCTCTTGCTTCCTTCAAGGGAACGCGAATACTGCGCGCCGACCCGCCTTCAACAAGTTCCTCTGACGAATCCCTGGGAGAAAACGCGCATGTCCACCCACACGCTGAAATTCTACTACTCGCCGGGTTCGTGCGCGCTCGCCTCGCATATCGCGCTGGAGGAAGCAGGCGCGCTATTCGAGCCGGTGCGCGTGGCGCTGGCGACGGGCGAGCAGAACACGCCGGAATACCGCAAGATCAATCCCAAGGGCCGCGTGCCGGCCTTGGCGGTGGACGATTGGATCGTCACCGAGAACCCGGCGATCATGCGCTTCATCGCGCACGCTTATCCCGACGCGAAGCTGTGGCCTCAGGACCTGCGCGCGGAGGCGCGCTGCGCCGAATGGCTGGCCTTCATGTCGTGTACCGTCCATCCGGCCTATGCGCATATCCGGCGCGCCGAGCGCTATGCCACCGGCGACAGCGCGATCGAGAACGTAAAGGAAAAAGGCCGCGAGACCTGCCGCGAGATTTGGACGATGATCGATCAGAAACTCGCCAAGGACCCGTGGGCGGCGGGCGAGCATTTCTCCGTCGCGGACGGCTACCTGCAGGCGTTCTGGAACTGGGGCAGGGGCCAGGTGCTCGGCTACGACATGGAAAAAGAGTTTCCGAACTGGACGGCGCATGCCAGGCGCGTGACCGCGCGGCCGGCGGTGCGACGCGCTTTCGCGCGCGAAGAGCTGCCGCTGCCGGCGTGATTTAGTTCATTCCTGAATGCGAGGAACGAGGTGTCGTCCCCGCGAAGGCGGGGACCCAGTACGCCGCGTCTGTGCGATATCGCGCCGCCGGTGTTTACTGGATGCCCGCTTTCGCGGGCATGACAGCGGTGGCGTTTGAATGCGCGAATGCATAGAAAGTCCGCATGCAGCTCAAAGTCACCACCTGGAACATCAATTCCGTCCGTCTGCGAATCGATCTCGTCGCGCGCTTCCTGAAGGCGGCACGGCCGGACGTCCTCTGCCTGCAGGAAACGAAATGCCCGGACGATGCGTTTCCGCTGAAACGGTTCAAGCGGCTCGGCTACGAGCATGCGGCGCTCAGCGGGCAGAAGGGCTATCACGGCGTCGCGGTGCTGTCGCGGCGTCCGCTTGAGACGTTCTCGGTCGAAAATTTTTGCGGCAAGACCGACTGCCGTCACGTCGCGATCGAACTCGGCGAGCGCGCGGGCCTGCGCGACCCGATCACGCTGCATAATTTCTATGTCCCGGCGGGCGGCGACATTCCCGATCCGGCGCTGAACGTGAAATTCGCGCACAAGCTCTCGTTCCTCGATGAGATGCAGGCGCACATGAAGCTGCGGCCGGCGAACGGCGCGCGCGCCATTCTCGTCGGCGACCTCAACGTCGCGCCGCTCGAGCACGACGTGTGGTCGCACAAGCAGATGCTCAAGATCGTCTCGCACACGCCGATCGAATGCGAGAAGCTCACCGCCGCCCGCGCAGCCGGCGGCTGGATCGACGTGATGCGCGAGCGCACGCCGGAACCGACGAAGCTTTACACATGGTGGAGCTACCGTTCGGCGGACTGGATGGTATCGGACCGCGGCCGGCGGTTGGATCACGTCTGGACGTCGCCGGCGCTCGCCGACCGCGTGCGCGACATCACCATCAGCAAGCAGGCGCGCGGCTGGGAGCGGCCGTCCGATCATGTGCCGGTGACGGCGACGTTCGAGGTGTGACGCCATGCGAAGAAAACAACCCTCATCCTGACTGAGGAGCTGTTTCGCAAGGAACAGCGTCTCGAAGGATGGCGTCGTGCCGTTGGCCATCCTTCGAGACGCCGCTGGCGCGGGTCCGTGGATGAGGGTCGTGCCTTGTCAGCTTTCCGCCGGCGGCGGCGTGGCGGCGGCGCGTTTCTGATCCTCGATCGCCGCAAGTTTCCGTCGCACCAGCGTCAGCTCCGCCATCATGCGCGTCGCGCGCTGCGCCACGGCGTCGCGCAGGCGATACGCCAGTTCCGGATAGCCTTCGAGGATCTTGAGGAACAGCGGGCGTGGAATGCGGATGACGGACGACGGCTCCAGCGCCGTCACGGTCATGGAGCGGCGGCCCTCGGCAATCAACGCGAGTTCGCCGAGCAGGGCGGGCGCGGTGGCGATCACCGGCTCGGCGTCGTTCTGGCCGGGCTGCACGATCGCGAACGAGCCCTCCTGCACCACGTAGCCTGCGTCGGCGGCATCGCCGGCGCGGAACAGGACCTCGCGTTCATGCACGTAACGGTTCTCGGCGCCGATCGCGAGAATGCGCAACGGCTCGCGACCGAGAAGCGCCAGCATCGGCACCGAGCGCAGCAGCGCGATGTCGTCGTCGATGCTCATGCCGTTCGCGCCGCCATCCTCACGGCAGCAGCTTGTAGCCGCCGGCCTCGGTCACGAGGATCGCGGGGATGCCGGCGTCGCGTTCGACCTTCTGGCGCAGGCGGTAGATGTGCGTCTCCAGCGTGTGCGTGGTGACGCCGGAATTGTAGCCCCACACCTCCTGCAGCAGAATTTCGCGCGAGACCGGCTTCTGGCCGGCGCGGTAGAGGTAGCGCAGGATCGCGGTCTCCTTCTCCGTCAGCCGCACCTTGCTGCCTTTCGGGCTGACCAGAAGCTTCGACGCGGGCTGGAAGGTATAGGGCCCGATCGCGAAGACCGCATCCTCGCTCGCCTCATGCTGGCGCAATTGCGAACGGATGCGCGCCAGCAGGACCGCGAAGCGGAAGGGCTTGGTGACGTAGTCGTTGGCGCCGGATTCGAGCCCGAGGATGGTATCCGAATCGGCATCGTGCCCGGTAAGCATGATGATCGGCGCCTTGAAGCCGTTCTTGCGCAGCATGCGCACCGCTTCGCGGCCGTCGATGTCGGGCAAGCCGACATCCATGATGACGAGATCGATCATCCCGGCTTTTGCCGCCTCGACGCCTTTTGCGCCGGTATCGACCGCGGATGCCTCGAACTCCTCGTGCAGGGCGAGTTGCTCGACCAGCGTCGTGCGCATGTCGGAGTCGTCGTCGACGATCAGAATTTTTCGCGTGGTGGCCATAAATGGGGGGCTCGCGGATGTCTCGGTTGGAGCGACTTTATGCGAAGTTGCCGACGAAGTAGAGGTGGGGCAGAGGGTGGGCAGGTATTGGCTTGCGCCCGCATTGGGGTCGTTCGTTGTCAGAACGCCTTTCTAGTCGAAAAGATCATGGCCTTCGTGCGGCAAAAACCGCCGTAGGGCGGCCGTTCGGCCATATTCGGGTACGAGCGCGGCCTGGGCGGCCCAGCCAGGGTTGGCTGTTCGCGGGCGGCTTGGCCGTTCCGGTGGCCCTCGGCCGCGGCGGCATTCAGGCGAACAAGCGCGAAGGGGACGGGGCAACCCCGCGCGGGCTTTTCCACCCGATCCGGGTCTGGTGGCGTCCGGATCGAGGCGCGCGGCCGCGCACCGCGCTGCCCATCCGCGTCTCGGGGCCGGATGACGGCTGGTGCGAGGAGCCGACCGATCGACGCTACAACCGGCCGGTCAAGCTCGCCGGCGCCTCGGGCGCCGACCGCCTTTGGCGCGCCGACCACCTCTACGACCTCATCGTCGAGATCGACCACAATGTCCGCCCGCGCGTGGCAGGGCGCGGCAGCGCCGTCTTCATCCATTTGGCGCGAAAAGGTTTTTTGCCGACGGCCGGCTGCGTCGCCCTGTCGGCTGGAGCGCTGCGGCGGCTGCTGGAGCGCCTCGACCGAAGAACAAGAATCGAAATTCAGTGAAAAGATTGTGCATTCCACCTTATTCTTGGGCCAAACCGTGCCCATAAACTCATAACGAGCGTCTTTTTGGGGCGGTCCATGGATTTTCGCGTCCTCTCAGATTCGCTGCGCAACGCGGCCGCGGTCGTCGAGACGAACGTGAACCGGCGGCTGGGGCGGACCTTCGTGCCGCGGCGCCCCGGCATGCTGCACATCGAGACTTGCAGCATCTGCAATCTCGATTGCTGCTTCTGCGCCTACGGCAAGAAGCGCAGCCCGAAGGTCGCGATGAGCGATGCGCTGTTTGCGCAGTGCATCGCCGAGGCGACGGCGATGGGGTTCTCCCGCTTCGAACTGACGCCGTGTACCGGCGACGTGTTCATGGACCGGCGGCTGCTCGACCGGCTCGAGCAGCTCGATGCCCATCCGGACGTGCGCTCCTACGAGTTCTTCACCAACTTCACCATCCCGCGCGAGCGCGACATCGGGTGCCTGATGCGCCTCAAGAAGTTGCGGCGCTTGACGATCAGCATCTACGGCCATGACGCGGCAACGTTCTGCGCCATCACCGGCGGCTCGGAGAAGCTTTACCGGCGCCTCGTGCACAATCTCGATCAGTTGCACCGGCGGCTGACGATGAAAAAGTTCGAGCTCGAATTCGGCTGGCGTTCGACGCGCGGCGCGCGGCGCTCCCAGCCAAGCGAACTGACCTTGCAACTCGCGCGATTCGAGCAGGCCGGGATCGCCGTGCGCCGCTCGCACGGCACCTACAACAATTGGGGCGGATACGTCACCAGCGCGGACGTGCGCGGCTTGCCGATCGATATCCGCGGTACGGAAGCGATTTACAAGAACGGCCCCTGCGCGCTTCTCTTCGCCACCGTGCAGGTGATGGCGACGGGGGTCGTCAACGGCTGCGCCTGCCGCGACGTCGACGCCACCTTGCGCATCGGCGACCTCAACACGCAGCCGCTCGACGCGATCATCACGCCGCGCAACCCTGCCTACATGGCGCTGATCGAGGAGCAGGAGCGCGGCGGGTTCCGGCCGGTGTGCCGAAGCTGCGACTTCTACAAGAGCATCTATCGCATGCGCCGCAAATACGGCGACGGCGACTACGTGCTCGAGACTCTGGACGCGTTCCGCGCCCGCGGCGCGGTGTGAGGCACCGCGTCAGTCGAAGGCCGGCGGGTAGGTCACAGTGCCGTTCCCGTCCCCCAGCGCGTTCGGGGTGATTTCATGCACCATGAAAGCGTTGCCGGAAAATGGCGCCGCGAGCTTTGCCGCGCGCGCGGCCGAGAAGCCGAAGCGCGAATAGAATGCCGGATGCCCAAGCACGACGATGACGTCCGCAGACGCGTCGCGCGCGGCCTTGATCGCCG
>JBDHSU010000026.1:0-35563 GCA_039808325.1 Variibacter sp.
CGCCCATGGTTCCGCGCCGCCCGGTGTCGCCGGCTTACAGGCCGGCCTGCGTCACGAACTTGAAGTTCATGTAGGAATCGAGCGCCTCGGAGCCGCCCTCGGAGCCGAACCCGGAATCCTTCACGCCGCCGAACGGCACTTCCGGCAGCGCCAGACCGTGATGGTTGATCGACACCATGCCGCTCTCGATCGAGTGGCCGATCGCCTCCGCCGTCTTCGCCGACTTCGTGTAGGCGTAAGCGGCGAGACCATAGTTGAGGCGGTTCGCTTCCTTGACCACGTTGTCGAAGGTGTCGAACGGCTGGAACGCCGCCACCGGGCCGAACGGTTCCTCGTTCATGATCTTCGCCGAGGTCGGCACGTCCTTCAGCACCGTCGGCTCGAAGAAGAAGCCCTTGTTGCCGATGCGCTTGCCGCCGGTCTCGACCTTCGCGCCCTTCTGCACCGCGTCGGAGACGAAGTCGTCCATCGCGTCGAGGCGGCGCGCATTCGCCATCGGGCCCATGCGCGTGTCCTTGTCGAGGCCGTCGCCGACCTTGATGCCCTTCGCGAAGGTGGTGAACTTGTCGACGAATTTGTCATAGACGCCTTCCTGGATGAGGAAGCGGGTCGGCGAGACGCACACCTGACCGGCGTTGCGGAATTTGTTGGCGGCGAGGATTTTCACCGCGACGTCGACGTCGGCGTCATCGAACACGATCGCCGGCGCGTGGCCGCCGAGCTCCATCGTGATGCGCTTCATGTGCTGACCGGCGAGGGCGGCAAGCTGCTTGCCGACCGCCGTCGAGCCGGTGAAGGAGACCTTGCGGATCACCGGATGCGGGATGAGATAGTTGGAGATGTCCGCGGGAACGCCGTAGACGAGATTGATGACGCCCTGCGGAACGCCGGCGTCGGCGAAGGCCTTCACCAGTTCGGCGCAGGCCGCCGGCGTTTCCTCCGGACCCTTGACGATGATCGAGCAGCCGGCGGCGAGCGCGATGGAGATCTTGCGCACCGCCTGGTTGATCGGGAAGTTCCACGGCGTGAACGCGGCGACCGGGCCGACCGGTTCCTTGAACACAAGCTGCACGACGCCGTCGGCGCGCGCCGGGATCGTGCGGCCGTAGGTGCGGCGGGCTTCTTCCGCGAACCAGTCGATCAGATCGGGCGCGAGCCCGGTTTCGCCTTTCGCTTCCGCAAGCGGCTTGCCTTGCTCCATGGTCATGATCGGGGCGATCTGGTCGATGCGGGTGCGCAGGATGTCGGCGGCCTTGCGCATGATCTTGTAGCGTTCGTGCGCCGAGGTCTTGCTCCACACATGAAACGCCTTGTCGGCGGCGGCGAGGGCGCGGTCGAGGTCGGCCTTGTCGGCATGCGCGACCTTGCCGACCGGCTCGCCGGTCGCCGGGCTCAGGACTTCCAGTGTCTTGCCGGATGCGGCGGGGCTCCACGCACCGTCGATGAAAAGCGATGTATTCGGATACATGAAAGCTCCTTCAAAAAAGATCGTCGTCAGTCTCTAACACATAGGCGGCGCGCCGACAGGCGGCGTCGTGCCGCGTCTTTAAGCCGCCTCCCTTTAGGCCGCCTTGGCTTTCGCGGCCTTCACTTTCTGCACGAGATGCCAGAGCCGCTCGGGCGTCGCCGGCATATCGACGTTGGTGATGCCGTACGCGGCGAACGCATCACACAGCGCGTTCATCACCGACGTCAGTCCGCCGGCGCATCCGGCTTCACCGCAGCCCTTGATGCCGAGAGGATTCGACTTTGCCGGCACCGGATGGCTGAAGAACTTGAAGTCAGGCGCGTTGTGGGCCCGCGCGATGGCGTAGTCCATGTACGATCCGGTGAGCAACTGCCCGTCGTCGTCGTAGGCGGTGTGCTCCAGGAAGGCCTGGCCGATGCCTTGCAGCACGCCGCCGTGACATTGGCCCGCGACCAGCATCGGATTGATCACGGTGCCGAAGTCGTTGACCATGGCGTAGCGCACGACTTCCGCGACACCGGTCTCCATGTCCACCTCGACTTCCGCGACGTGGCAACCGTTGGGGAAGGCGGAGGGAATGTTCTCGGTGACGTGCTTGACGTCGAGCGAGGCGGGCACGCCTTCGGGCAGGCTCACGCCCTTGCGCAGACGCTCCGCGATCTCCAGCAGGCCGATCGAGCGGTCCGTTCCGGAAATGACGAAGCGCCCGTTGCTGAACTCGATATCGGAGGCGGCCGCTTCCAGCATGTGCCCGGCGATCTGCTTGCCCTTCTCGATCACCTTGGCGCTGGCCTCGACCGCGGCGGTGCTGCTCGCGTAAGCCGAGCGTGAGCCGCCGGTGCCGCCGCCGGCGATCAATTCATCGCTGTCGCCCTGCAGCAGACGGAAGCGATCGAACGGAATTCCGAGCTCTTGCGTGAGCACCTGCGCAAACGGCGTCGCGTGCCCTTGCCCGTAATCCAGCGTCCCGGTGATGAACGTCACCGTGCCGTCGGCCTCGAAGCGGATGCCGCCCATTTCCTTGTTCGGCGGGCCGGTGACTTCGAGATAGCAGCCGACGCCGATGCCGCGCAGCTTGCCGCGCTTGGCGCTCTCGCGCTTGCGCTTGCCGAACCCCTTCCAGTCGGAGACCTCCAGCGCCTTGTCGAGAACGGCGGGAAAATCGCCGCTGTCGTAGATCATGCCGGACGGCATTTCGCGCGGCATCTCCTTCGCCTTGATCAGATTGCGCCGGCGCAGCTTGACCCGGTCGATGCCCATCTCGACGGCGGCGCGGTCGATCAGCCGCTCCATGAAGTAGTTGCCTTCCGGCCGCCCGGCGCCGCGATAGGCGCTCACGAACGTCATGTTGGTGAACACGCACTTGGTCGAGACCTCGATCGCCGGCGTGCGATAGAGGCTCATCATGTTCTTGACGAGGTTCATCGTCCCCATCAGCGGCGCGACCACGCCGAGATAGGCGCCCATATTGGCGTAGCCGTCGACCTTCCAGGCGAGGAAGTTGCCGTCCTTGTCGAGGGCGAGCGCCGCGTCGAACTCGTGATCGCGGCCGGCATGGTCGGAGAGGAAGCTTTCCGAGCGGTCGGCCGTCCACTTCACCGGCCGGCCGAGCATCTTGGCGGCGTGCAGCACGGCGAGGTTTTCGGGGTAGACCGCGGCCTTCATGCCGAACGATCCGCCGACATTGCCGGTCAGCACGCGGACCTTGTCGGTCGTGGTGCCAAGCATCTCGGCGAGTTGCGCGCGATGGCCGAACACGCCCTGACAGCCGACGCGCAGCGTCCAGTGTTCTTTCGCGGCGTCGTATTCGCCGATCGCGGCGCGCGGCTCCATGGCGCTGACGAAGACGCGGTTGTTGATCATGTGGAGCCGCGTGACATGCGCGGCTTTCGCGAACGCGGCCTTCACCTTCTCGGAGTCGCCGAAATGGAAATCGCAGGCGACGTTGTTCGGCACATCGTCATAAATCTGCGGTGCGCCGGGCTTGTCGGCCTCGGTCTGCCTGGTGACGGCGGGCAACGGGTCGATATCGACCACGACGGCTTCGGCGGCATCCTTCGCCTGCGCCACCGTTTCGGCCACAACGAAGGCGACAGGATCGCCGACGAAACGAACCTTGTCGAAGGCGAGCGCCAGCCGCAGCGGCTTGTGCATCGGCGTGCCGTCGCGATTTTTGAACGGAATGTTGCATTTGAAGGGGCCGTAGCCGGCGGCCTTGAGATCCTCGGCGGTATAAACGCCGAGAACGCCGGGCATAGCCTTTGCGGCCTCGGTATCGATGCCGCGGATCACGCCGTGCGCATGCGTGCTGCGGACCATGATCGCATAAGCCTGGCCTTCGACGTTGAGATCGTCGGTATAGCGGCCCTGGCCCTGCACCAGCCTCGGGTCTTCAGACCGGGGGACCGGCTGCCCGACGCCGAATTTCTGCAGGGACCAATCGGTATGTTCGTCGCGCACGACCACGTTCATTTCGAGGGCGCTTTCAGTCGGTAATTGGGTGGGGTGAAGGCCCCCGCGAAAGTTCGCGTGGCGCCATGTCGATGGGGTGGAGGCTGTCGCGTGGAGGCGGCTCCTGTCAAGGTCGAAGCTATGCGTCGCACGCAGGCACGATCGCTCGGGCCTCCGGCGCAAGGCTGCTCGCCTATGTGCCGTGCCCGCGGCGGGACGGGGCATTTGTCATATTTGAACGGTCACGATAACACTGGACTGGATCGATAATTGCATAGGCCGCAGGCGTGACGTCCCCGGGACTGGCCGCGCGGCAGGAAGGCCCTTGATGAACGACGAGGCCCGGACGGCCGGCCTCGCTTCTAGTCGTCTGCGCGGCCCGCGGCATTCGCCGTGGCGCCGCCGCCGCGGCCGCGCGCCGTTCGATAACGGCGACGGCGCCCCCCAGCCGCCGGTCTATGCCGCGCTCGATCTCGGAACCAACAATTGCCGCCTTCTGGTCGCCCGTCCGGCCGCCAACGGCTTCCGGGTGGTCGATGCGTTTTCCCGCATTATCCGCCTCGGCGAGGGAGTTTCGGGGACGGGGCGCATCAGCGCCGCGGCCGTCGATCGGGCGCTCGATGCGCTGGCGGTCTGCGGCGACAAGATGCGGCAGCGCCATGTCACCCGCGCGCGTCTGATCGCGACGGAGGCCTGTCGGGCGGCGGCCAACGGCCCGGACTTCGTCGCGCGCGTGCAGGAGGAGATCGGCCTCGAGCTGGAGATCATCGACCGGGAGACGGAGGCGCTGCTCGCCGCCACCGGCTGCACCCCGCTGGTCGACCCGAAGGCCGAGACGGTCATTCTCTTCGATATCGGCGGCGGCTCTTCGGAACTCGTCAATATGGGGGTGGTCGGGATGCCGTCCGGCCCGCCGTCGCCCGCGATCCGGGCCTGGACCTCGCTGCCGCTCGGCGTCGTGACGCTTGCGGAGCGTCATGGGGGCATCAAGGTCGATCGCGATCTGTTCGAGGTCATGGTGGAGGAGGTCGCGGCCTGCATGCGGCCCTTCACGGAGGCCGTGCCGTCCAGGCGGTGCGAGAGCGCCCACCTTCTCGGCACGTCGGGGACGGTGACGACCATCGCCGGTGTGCATCTTGCGCTGCGCCGCTACGACCGCCGCTACGTCGACGGCTGCTGGATGGGAATGCAGGAGATTTCCGCCGTGGTCGACCGGCTGCTGGCGATGAGCTTCGAAGAGCGCGCCGCCAATCCCTGCATCGGGCCGGAGCGCGCTGATCTCGTTCTTGCCGGCTGCGCCATCCTGGAAGCGATCCGCCGGGCGTTTCCTTGCGAACGCTTGCGGGTGGCCGACCGCGGATTGCGCGAAGGCATGCTGGTGCAGATGATGCGCGGCGACGGCGTCTGGCAGGAAGCTCGGGGCAGCGCGTGAGCAAGTCGCCAAGCGGCCGCGGCGAGCGCGAGTTGAAGGTTCGCGTCAAAACCGGCCGCGGGCGGCCGCTGGCCTCCAAGCTTTGGCTCGAACGCCAGCTCAACGATCCTTACGTCGCGCGCGCGAAGCGCGAGGGCTTCCGTTCGCGCGCCGCCTTCAAGCTGATCGAGATCGACGACAAGTTCCGGTTCCTCAAGCCCGGCGCGAGGATCGTCGATCTCGGCGCGGCGCCCGGCGGTTGGAGCCAGGTTGCCGCCAAGCGGGTCGGCGCGACGGAAGGAAAGGGCCTCGTCGTCGGCATCGACGTCCTCGACATGACGCCCGTCCCCGGCGTTCAATTCATCCGGATGGATTTTCTCGACGACGCGGCGCCGGAGCGGCTGCGCGCATTGCTCGACGGACCGGCGGATGTCGTTCTTTCCGATATGGCGGCGAACACGACCGGCCATAAGCGCACGGATCACCTGCGGACCATGGCGCTCGTCGAGGCGGCGGCGGACTTCGCCGGTCAGGTTCTGGCGCGCGGCGGCAGCTTTCTCGCCAAGGTCTTGCAGGGCGGCACCGAGGCCGAATTGCTGGCCGGGCTCAAGCGCGACTTCGCGACCGTGAAGCACGTCAAGCCGAAGGCGAGCCGCGCCGATTCCTCCGAGCTTTATCTCTTCGCAACCGGATTCCGCGGCGACCGAAAATAGAGCCTGCTTCCGATTCCATCGGAACCGAAAGGCGCGAATGATCACGCCACCGGTTTTTCCGGGTCGCCCGGCGTCGGCGCGACGCGGCCGGAGAGTTGCGCGCCGGCATCGGCCGGCAGGGTTGCGAACAACAGCGCGGCGGCCGCGGACATCGCGCCGACGATGAGGAATGCCGGCGAAAAGTCGGCTGCGGTCAGCGTCGCTTCAGGTGAGGAGCGCGCGACGAATTCAACGATCAGCGCCGCGACGGCGACGCCGACCGAGATCGCGAGCTGCTGCGCGACGCTGACCAGCGTGGTCGCGCGGCTCATCAGGCGCGGCTCGACATCGGCATAGGCGATCGTGCTGATGCAGGTGAATTCGAGCGAGCGGAAGAATCCGCCGGCGATCAAAACCGCAATGATAAGCGCAATGGGCGTTCCCGGCGTGAACGCGGCGCAACTGGCGATGAAAGCGCCGCTGATTACGGCATTGGGCACGAGAATGCGCTTGAATCCGAAGCGGCGCAGGATCGGGCTGGCGACGAATTTCATCGCCATCGAGCCGAGCGCGCTGGAAAACGTGATCAAGCCGGATTGCAAAGGCGTGAGCCCGAAGCCGAGCTGCATCAGCAGCGGCAGCAGGAACGGCATGGCCCCGACGCCGATGCGGAACAGCGAACCGCCGACGAGATTGGCCCGGAATGTCGGTAGCGCGAGCAGGGAGAAGTCGAGAACGGGTGTCGCCGTGCGGCGTGAGTGGCGCGCGTAGCCGAACGCGGCGATCGTCCCCACGATCAAGAGCGTGAGAACGAAGGGAACCGGCAGCAGGCCGAGCCCCGCCACCGACAGGCCGAAGGCGAGGCCCGCGATCGCGACGCCCGAAAGGATCAAGCCGTGCAGATCGATCGGGTCGAGCAGTTCCGCGCGCACGTCCGGAATGAAGCGTGTGGCCAGGGCGATACCGATCAGACCGACCGGAACGTTGATCAGGAAGATCCAGTGCCACGAGGCATAGGTCGTGATGAAGCCGCCGAGGGGCGGGCCGATCACCGGGCCGATCAACGCCGGGATCGTCAGCCATGCCATCGCGTTGACGAGATCCTTCTTGTCGACCGTGCGCAGGAGGAGCAGCCGGCCGACCGGCGTCATCATCGCGCCGCCGGCGCCCTGCACGATGCGGCCGAGGACGAACGTGGTCAGCGAGGTGGACGCCGCGCAGATCAGCGAGCCGGCGATGAAGACGGCCATCGCCGTGCGGAAGACGTTGCGCGCGCCGAAGCGGTCGGCGGTCCATCCGCTGGCCGGAATGAACACCGCGAGCGAGAGCAGATACGAGGTGACGGCGAGCTTGAGGGTCAGTGGGCTGGTCGAAAGATCGGCGGCGATGGCCGGCAGCGAGGTCGCGATCACCGTGGAATCGGTGTTCTCCATGAAGAGGGCGACGGCGACGATGAGCGGAACCAGCCGTTCGGTGCGCATCAACGCTCCGACTCGGGCTCGAACGTGATGCCGCGCATCAGCGCGTCGCGGCCGAAACGCTCCCGCACTTTGTCCATGGCGCGCTCCGCCGCGCCCGAGCGCGCGATCCGCGCTTCGACGAGGTCGGGGGCGTCGGCGTTGTCCTGCGAGCAAAGCGACGAGACGCCGATGCCGATCAGGCGATAGCGGGTGCCGTCGATTTCGCGCGCGAGCAGGAGCCTCCCGGCCGAGAAAATGCGGTCGGCGAGCGCCGTCGGGCTCTCGAGCGAAAGCGCACGGGTACGCAGGCGGAATTCGCTGGTCTTGAGCTTCAGCGTGATCGTCGTGCCGGCGATGCAATGGGCCTTCAGGCGCGCCGACACCTTCTCGCACAGGCTCCAGAGCCGCTTCTCGAGCGGGCGCAGCTCCGCGATGTCGCGGTCGAATGTCGTTTCCGACGACACCACCTTGGCTTCGCGGTCGGGCGTTACGCGCCGCGCATCCATCCCCCGCGCGAGGCGCCAGAGGCGCTGCCCCTCGGGGCCGTAACGCCGCATCAGATCGGTTTCGCTCGCCCGCTGCAGGTCCGCGATCAGCCGGAAGCCGTCGCGCTCGAAGCGTTGCGCGGCGACCTTGCCGATGCCCCAGATGAACGAGATGGGGCGGGGCGCCAGAAACGCCGGGGCCTCTTCCGGCGCAAGGATCGTGAAGCCGCGGGGCTTGTCGAGATCGGACGCGATCTTGGCCAGGAACTTGTTCGCCGACAGGCCGATCGAAACCGAAATACCGAGCTCCGCCTCGACCCGCCGGGCGAAGCGCGCAAGCGACTGTGCCGGGCTCGCATTGTGCAGCCGTGCGGTGCCGGTGAGGTCGAGGAAGGCCTCGTCGATGGAAAGCGGCTCGACCAGCGGCGTGAGATCCTGCATCAGGCCGCGCACCTTGCGGCCGACCTCCACATACTTCGCCATGTTCGGGCGGATAACGGTTGCGCCGGGGCAAAGTTGCAGCGCCTTGAACATCGGCATTGCCGATTTGATGCCGTAGCTGCGGGCGATGTAGCAGGCGGTCGCGACGACGCCGCGCTTTCCGCCGCCGACGATGAGGGGTTTGTCGGCGAGGGAGGGGTCATCGCGTTTTTCAATCGTCGCATAGAATGCGTCGCAATCGACATGGGCGATGGAAAGCGTGTCGAGAGCGGCATGTGCGAGGACGCGCGGCGATCCGCACGCGGTGCAGCGCTCCACGTCGTCCGGCAGTCGTGTCAAACAGTCCCGGCAAAAGCGAGGCATGATTCGGCCCGCATCCTCCGGGTATTTTCGCCCAGCGGCGAGGTCCTGCAAAGGAGCGGCGAGGCCGCTGCTATGCACCATCGCGCTCCCAGCGGCGTCCGGCCAGGGTGGTTCGCGCGCGCTCGATATCGGCGGGATCGAGGTCCGCCCCGGTGGCGAAGGCCGCGAGGATGCGCTCGTCGGTACCGAGATAGTCGAGAATCGCGGCTTGGAACTCCGGTCGCACGATGGCCTCGCGCAGTTGGTCGGGGTGGGTCCCTGTGAGGTCGAGGAATCGGCGCCGCCGCTCATCGTCCTCCATGAGGAACGAAAACGCCATGATCGCCAGCGTTTCCGCGGTATTTCGGTCCATGGGGGCGGCTTTCAAAGGTTACGTTTGCCTTTCCGTAACACATCTTCAGCTATTGTCCGGACGGTTCCGCTGGGTTGTCCCTGGCCGTATTTGTGAGGCCGAACGTCGGACGACGTCTGCGCTTTGCCACTTGCGTTCGTGTTGACTATCGCGTCACGGAAGGGCCGCGGTCGCACGCTCCAGCGTCGCGGCTTGGCGAAGACACGGTGCAAGGGCAGGGGGTTCACAAATGCCGAAGACGGTCCTCATCGTGGAGGACAACGAGCTCAATATGAAGCTCTTTCAGGACCTTCTCGAGGCGCACGGCTATCAGACCGTGGGCACGCGCAATGGCATCGAGACCTTGGATCTCGCGCGCAAGCACCGCCCCGATTTGATCCTGATGGATATTCAATTGCCCGAAGTGTCTGGGCTCGAAGTCACAAAATGGCTCAAGGACGACTCGGAATTGCGAACGATTCCGGTTGTCGCGGTTACCGCATTTGCAATGAAGGGCGATGAGGAGCGCATCCGCGAGGGTGGCTGCGAGGCTTATCTGTCCAAGCCCATTTCAGTAGGAAAATTCCTTGAGACCGTTCGCCACTTCCTCGGGCAAAACTAGAAAGGAGCGGCGGGGATGACGGCGCGCGTTCTTGTTGTCGACGATATCCCGGCCAACGTGAAACTCCTCGAGGCGCGGCTGACCGCCGAGTATTTCGACGTGGTCACCGCGACGAACGGACCGGAGGCGCTGGCGGTCTGCCGCGCGGCCGCGTGCGATATCGTCCTGCTCGACGTGATGATGCCGCAGATGGACGGCTTCGAGGTCTGCCGTCGGCTCAAGGCGGACCCCGCGACCCATCATATTCCGATCATCATGGTCACGGCGCTCGACCAGCCCTCCGACCGCGTGCGCGGACTTGAGGTCGGCGCCGACGACTTCCTGACCAAGCCCGTATCGGAGACGGCGTTGATCGCGCGGGTGCGTTCGCTCGTGCGGCTCAAGCTCGTTTCCGATGAGCTGCGCATGCGCGCGATGACGTCGCGTGAAATCGGCATTCAAGGTCCGGGAGTCGAAATCGTTGCGGACAGCGGCCGGAATGGCCGCATCCTGCTGGTCGACGATCGCCGCTCTTCCTACGAGCGGCTTGCCGCGACCTTGTCGAGCGAACATGAGGTCGACGTCGAGCCCGACGCGAACGCCGCGTTCTTCCATGTCGCGGAAAGCGCCTACGATGTGTTGATCGTTTCGCTCGGGCTTGAGAACTTCGACGCGCTGCGGCTGTGCAGTCAGATCCGTTCGCTCGAGCGCACGCGGCATCTGCCGATTTTGATCCTGGCGGAGCCGGAGGATAACGCGCGGCTGCTGCGTGGGCTTGAGATCGGCGTCAACGACTATCTCGTGCGTCCGATCGACAAGAACGAGATGCTGGCGCGTGTGCGCACGCAGATCCGCAAGAAGCGCTACAGCGAGCGATTGCGCGAGAACGTGCAGCAGTCGATCGAGATGGCGGTGACCGATGTGCTCACCGGCCTGCACAATCGGCGCTACATGGAGATGCATCTCGCGGCGCTGGTCGATCAATCGACCGCACGCGGTAAGCCGCTCTCGGTCCTCGTTCTCGACATCGATCACTTCAAGTCGATCAACGACAGCTATGGGCACGATGCCGGCGACGACGTGCTGCGTGAGTTCGGTGCGCGCATCCGCAAGTCCATTCGCGGGATCGATCTCGCGTGCCGCATCGGCGGCGAGGAGTTTGTGATCGTCATGCCGGAGACGGACCTCGCGGTTGCCGGAATGGTCGCCGAGCGCCTGCGGCGGCGCATCGCGGCTGAAACGTTTCCGATCAGCGGCTCCGCGCCGATCCCGGTCACGATCTCGATCGGGCTTGCGGCGCTGGGGGTGCCGACGGATACGCCGACGACGATCCTGCGCCGTGCCGACCAGGCGCTCTACCGTGCCAAGCGGGACGGCCGCAATCGCGTCGTGGCCGACGCGGCGTAGCGCCTCCGGCCGTCCGCTCTAAACCATAATTTTTTACGTTGATGCGAAATCGCGCCCGCGATCAAGGGCTTGCCGGTTGATTTCCGCGCATGTTGCGATAGCCTTTGCTTTCGAAAGGGCGTCAAGAACAAATAGAATTTTAAGAAAATCCATCGGCCGGGCCGAATTGGTGCCGGCGATGAGATACCCTACGGAGTGCTCAGGTCCGCCGCATCTCCTGGGTCCGTGGGGTTCGGCCGGTTCGGGAGCGGTGCGAGTGGCCTCCTCATGATCCGCTTCCGGCCGGCCACCATTTGTACGTCGAAATAAGAACGCCGCGCGCCAGGTTTGGCGCGCGGCGTCCGTTCGCCCATCCGATGGGCGCCGATCACTTGATCTTGGATTCGCGGAACTCGACGTGCTTCTTCGCGACGGGATCGTATTTCTTCTTGACCAGCTTGTCGGTCATCGTGCGCGAATTCTTCTTCGCGACGTAGTAAAACCCGGTATCGGCGCTCGAAACGAGCTTCACCTTGATCGTCGTGGCCTTGGCCATCGCGTTGCTTCCTTGTGCGGCGGATAGGGGGCGCGCCCGGGGCACGCCTTGAATTGGGCCGGAAACTAGCGACAGGCTTCCGAAAGTCAACCGGCGGCTACCGCCGCCGATCAACTTAAGCTGCATGTCGAGACGGCTACGCGTCGATAATCGCCACGATCCTGAGCGTCCGAGGGTTGAGGATCAGAATTTCGTCGCGCACCACGACGTACTTGTAGCCGCGATAGGCCGGGACGACCTCGACGACGTCGGGCGGCACCTCATAAACGTGGACCGAGCGTGGGACCACGGTGCCGACCGAGATCGAGAAGTTCACGTTGGAAATCGACCTGGAGCGGACGGAACTCCCAAAGTGCTCGCGCACCTGCGTCCGTTGCTCGGTGGTCAACTTGGTATCGGAGCGGGCAGTGGAACCGGTATTGCCGGATTCGCGCGAGCGTTCGCCCGCCCGTTCGGCATTGCGACCGTTGGGGCCGCGTTCCCTTTGCCCCATGCGTTCGTGCCGTTCGCCGTGCTCACGCTCCTTGGACTGGGCCGTTTCGCCGCGATGTCTCTCCGGCATTCCTTCCTTGGATTGGGCGTTGTCGCGGTGTTTTTCGCCGCGCCCTTCCTTGGACTGCGCGGTACTGCCCTTGGAGGCGCCGGGGGCTTGCGCCCGACTGTTGCTCGGGCCTGTTTCGTTGGACTTCGTCTGCGACGAGCCATGATTTTTCGTTTGACCGGCGGCTTCCCCACTCTGGGGCGCGCCGCCTTGCGACATCGTTCCGCCCTGCGAAGCGCCAGCCGATGGACTTGCGCCGCTTTGGGTATTTTGTGCCGAGGCAATCGAAACGCCGGCCAGGAGGGCCACGGCGGCTGTGGTGGTCAAAAAAGTAAGTTTCATGAGGTCCTCTCCGAAGACCTCCCCTGTGCATCACAGGAAAAACGCTCGACCTGGGCCCCCGGTTCCTGCCGTCAGATGAGTTCCCTCGTAAATCGGCCGCGCACCATGCGGTAAAAGGGGACCGGCCGATCGACCTCGAGTCCTGCCGCGATGCGCGCTTCCAACTCCTCCAGAACGACCTGCGTGATGGTCGGCAGATCGAGCTGGCGTGCCTCGCTGACCGGAATCCAGACGAGATCGTCGAATTCGCCGTCCGGCCCGACCGTGCCGTCGAAGCGGTACGCGATCGCCCTGGCGTCGATGGCGAAAAAGCGCGTGTCGAAGCGGCGCGGCCGCCGCGGCGGCGTGATTGCCCGCGCGATGAAATGGAGCGCCTGCAAATCCGGCATCACATTGGCGTCGGCAAAGGGCTTCCAGCCTTCGCCCGGAATTTTAGGCTTCTGCGCATTGCGCGTTCCAAGGACGACTCCCGTCTCCTCGCTGGTCTCGCGCAACGCCGCCAGCGCGAGCGCCCGCGCTTTCGCTTTCGTCGGCCGCTTCACGTGGGCAAGGAGCCGCCGCTCGACCGCGGGCGGCAGTTCGCCGGCGGCCGTCATGCGTCCGTCGTAAACCTCGACGCGTCCGCCCGGGAACACGAATTTGCCGGGCATGAACTTATGGCGATCGTGCCGCCGTCCCATCATGACCTTGGGCTGGCCCGCGCTGTGGTCGAGCACGATCAGCGTTGCGGCGTCGCGCGGGCGGACGTTGGCGAAGCTCTGGTCCCGCTCCGCATTGGTCAAGCGTTCGACGAGATCGTTCATCGGCGCGCTCCCGCCTTTTGCGCGGCGAGGGCGAGGCTGCCGTCGGGCAGGGCCTGCGGATCGAAGCCGTGCATGTAGTTCGCCCACTGGGCGGCGACGATCGTCCCCTTCACCGGCTGGAGGAGGCCGAGCGCCATGCCGATCGTCATCGGGAGCCATAGCATCGCGTGGGTCAAGTAGGACGGCGCGAACGCGGCTTCGACCGCGAGGGCGATCGGCACGATGGTGTGGCCGACGATGAGGATCACGAAATAAGCCGGGGCATCGTCCGCCCGCTGGTGGTGCAGCGCTTCACCGCACGCGGGGCAGTGGTCGGCGACTTTCAGGAAGGCGCGAAACATCGACCCGTGCCCGCAGTTCGGGCAACGACAACGGAAGCCCCGCATCAGGGCGCTCATCGCATGGCGATCGGGCTTCGCGGACGGGGTATTCATCAACGACCTCTGCTTTTTCGCCGCGGCGAGCGGCCGGATGGCGGCCGCTTGGCGCGGCCGGGCTTGGCGGAAGGTTTGTGGCGTGTCTTGTCGCGCCCCTTGCCGCGGTTGCCTTTAGCACCGACAGGGCGGCGTGGGGATGGTCTTCCTTCGGATAGCAGCTCGAACCGTAGCGCACCGGCCACCGGCGCGGCTTCGACCAGGCGGACGCTGACGCGGTCGCCAAGCCGGTGCGTTTCGCCGCTCGATTGGCCGACCAGCGCGTGCTGGGCCTCCTCGAAGCGGTAATAGTCGTTGCCGATCGTCGAGGCGGGGATGAAGCCGTCGGCGCCGGTTTCGTCGAGGCGCACGAACAGGCCGGCGCGGGTGACGCCGGAGATGTGCCCTTCGAACCTCGCCCCGATGCGGTCGGCGAGGAAATGCGCGATCAGCCGGTCGACTGTTTCCCGCTCGGCCTTCATCGCGCGGCGCTCGGCGGCGGAAATGCGGGCGGCGATTTCCGCGAGCGTGAGCGGATCGGCGTCGTCGGGGAGGCCGTCGTCGCCGAGCTTGAGGGCGCGGATCAGCCCGCGATGCACGATCAAGTCGGCATAGCGGCGAATCGGGGAGGTAAAGTGCGCGTAGCGGCGCAGCGACAGCCCAAAATGCCCGAAATTGTCGGAATTATATTCCGCTTGCGCCTGGCTGCGCAGGATCACGTCATTCACCAGCCGCTCGACGTCCGTGCCTTTCACGCGCGCCAGGATGCGGTTGAAGGCATTGGGCTTGAGCACGGCGCCTTTCGGCAGGTTGATGTCGAGCATGCGCAGGAATTCGCGCAGCGCTTCCAGCTTCTCGAGCGAAGGCTCGTCGTGGACGCGATAGATGAGAGGCGTGCGTGCCTTCTCCAGCGTCTCCGCCGCGGCGACATTGGCGAGGATCATGAACTCCTCGATCAGCTTGTGCGCGTCGAGGCGTTCCGGAACCGTCACGCGGTCGAGGGTGCCGTCGGGCTTGAGGATGATCTTGCGCTCCGGCACGTCGAGATCGAGCGGCTGGCGGGCGTCGCGTTCCTGCTTGATCGCGTCGTAAGCGGCATAGAGCGGCTTTAGAACGTCTGCCACGATCTCCTTGGAAACGCTGTCTGTTTTGCCGTCGACGGCGGCTTGCGTCTGGACGTAGCTGAGCTTTGCGTGCGAGCGCATGAGCACGCGGTGGAACGTGTGCGAGCGCTTGCGCCCGTCGGCGCCGATGATCATGCGGGCGGCGAGGGCGGGGCGGTCTTCGCCGGGCCGCAGCGAGCACAGATCGTTCGATATCCGCTCCGGCAGCATCGGCACGACGCGGTCGGGGAAATAGACGGAGTTACCTCGCAGGAGCGCTTCGCGGTCGAGCGCCGAGCCCGGCCGCACGTAATAAGCGACATCGGCGATGGCGACGGTGACGATATGCCCGCCGCGGTTTTCGGGATCGGGGTCGGGCGCGGCGTGGACCGCGTCGTCGTGGTCCTTGGCGTCGGCCGGATCGATGGTGATCAGGGCAATGTCGCGCCAATCCTCCCGCCCTTTGAGCGTCGCCGGCTTCGCCGCGCCCGCTTCCGCGAGCGCCGCCGCCGGGAAGACATGCGGGATGTCGTGGGTGTGGATCGCGATCAGGCTGATCGTCTTCTCGCTGTCCAGCGAGCCGAGCTTTTCGCGCACCCGCGCCGTCGGCAGGCCGAAGCGGCCATGCCGGGCGACGTCGACGGCGACGAGATCGCCGTCCCGCGCATCGTCCGTCGCGCCGGGCGGGATCGCGAGCTCACGCCCGAGCTGCTTCTTGTCGACCGGCACCAGGCGGCCGCCGCCGGTGGGGAGGCTGCGGAAGATGCCGAGCATACGCTGCTTGGCGCGGTCGAGCACCTTGATGACCCGCCCGGTATAGGCAACGCCGTCGGCGCCGTCGCTATCATCCTGGATACGTAGCAGCGCCCGGTCCCCGATGCCGGCGACCTCGTTGGCGCGCGCCTTGCGCAGGGTTTTCACACGGATGCGGGGCGAGGGGCCGCGCTCCGCCTCGTCCCATTCCACCGGGCGGGCGATGATGTCGCCATCGCGGTCGCGGGCGACGATGTCGGCGAGAAGCGTGGCCGGCAATTGCCCGGGCCGAACCAGCTTCTTGTGCGATTTTTCGAGGCGGCCTTCGTCGGCGAGGTCGCGCAGGATGCCCTTCAGTCGGGAGCGGTCGGCGTTCTTCAATCCGAAGGCGCGGGCGATCTCGCGGGTGCCGACATTGCCGGAATGGGAATCGATGAAGGCGAGAATGTCTTCCTTTGTCGGAGCTTGCGGGGTTTTTATGATTCTATTCAAGAGCTTGAGAGTTCCAATATGGCGCCGCAGGGGGCGCACTAATTCGTAGCCGCCTTGCGTGGCGGAGAGTTGGATTTTTTCGATTTGGGTTTTTTCGCCGGAGACGTCGATTTGGCCTTGCCTGCCGCCTTCGGCTTCGCTGCCGACTTAGGCTTGGCGGCCTTCGGCGGTGAGGATTTGGGCTTGGCGGATTTCGGCTTCGCGGCTTTTGCTGCCTTGCGGGCGGGGCGCTTGCCGCCGCCTTTGGCGATGCGTTCCTCGATCAGCGCCAGCGCTTCCGCGAGCGTGATCGCGTCCGGCGTCTTGTCGCGCGGCAGCGTGGCGTTGACGCCATCGTGACTCACATAAGCACCGTAACGCCCGTTTTTAACCACCACGGCGCCGCCGTTCGGATGGTCGCCGAGGGAGCGGCCCGGATCGCCGCCGCCGCGCCGCCCGCGACCGCCCTTCAGCGCCTTTTCGGCGATGAGTGTGACGGCGCGATTAAGCCCGATGTTGAGCACGTCGTCGCCGGCCTCGAGACTGGCGTAGGTCTTTTGATGCTGGACGTAGGGGCCGAAGCGGCCGATGCCGGCCATGATCGGCTCGCCCGTTTCCGGATGCGCGCCCACCTGGCGCGGCAGCGAGAGAAGGGCGAGCGCGCGCTCCAAGTCGATATCGCTTGGCTGCTGGCCTTTCGGGATGCTGGCGCGCTTCGGCTTTTCGCCGTCCGACCCTTCGCCGAGCTGCAGGTACGGGCCGAAACGGCCGGCGCGCAGCGAGACTTCCAGTCCGCTTTCCGGATCCTTGCCGAGGACCCGCGTGCCGCCATTGGCCGCCGCGTCGCCGTCGCCGCTGACCGCGAACTGGCGGGTGAAACGGCACTCCGGATAGTTCGAGCAGCCGACGAAGGCGCCGAAGCGGCCGAGCTTGATCGAGAGCCGCCCGTTGCCGCAGTTCGGACATTGGCGCGGGTCGCCGCCATCGGCCCGGACCGGGAAGACGTGCGGCGCCAGCACCGTATCGAGCGCGTCGAGCACCTGGCCGATACGCAGGTCCTTGATGTCGTCGACATTGCCGATGAAGGCGCTCCAGAACTCGCGCATCAGCGCGCGCCAATCGACCTCATTGTTGGAGACGCGGTCGAGCTGCTCTTCGAGCGACGCCGTGAAGTCGTATTCGACGTAGCGTGAGAAGAAGCTCTCGAGGAACGCGATGACGAGGCGGCCCTTGTCCTCGGGCATCAGGCGCCGCTTCTCCAGGCGCACATAGCCGCGGTCCTGCAGCACCTGCAGGATGGCGGCGTAGGTGGAAGGCCGGCCGATGCCGAGTTCTTCCATGCGCTTGACGAGCGAGGCCTCCGAGTAACGCGGCGGCGGCTCGGTGAAATGCTGGTCGGCGGTGATCGACTTGCGCTCCAGCGGCTCGCCGGCGCTCATCGCGGGCAGGCGGCGGGAGTCCTCGTCGTCGTCGCCGCCGTCGTCGCGCCCCTCCTGATAGAGCGTCAGGAAGCCGTCGAACTGCACCACGGTGCCGGTCGCGCGCAAATCGAGCACGCGCGCGCCGACCTTGGCGGTGACGTCGACGGTCGTTCGCTCCAACTCGGCCGATTCCATCTGGCTCGCGAGCGCGCGCAGCCAGATCAATTCGTAAAGCCGCGCCTGATCGGATTCGAGATATTTCGCGACCTGGCGCGGGCGGCGCGCGAGATCGGTCGGGCGGATGGCCTCGTGCGCCTCCTGCGCGTTCTTCGCCTTGACCTGGTAGCGCCGCGGCGCGCCGGGGACGTACCGATCGCCGTAATCCGCACCGATGACGCGGCGGGCGGCGGCGATGGCTTCGTCCGCGATCTGCACGCCGTCGGTGCGCATATAAGTAATGAGACCGACGGTCTCGCCGCCGATGTCGATGCCCTCGTAGAGGCGTTGCGCGATCCGCATCGTATGCGCCGGGGCGAGGCCGAGCTTGCGGCTCGCCTCCTGCTGCAGGGTCGAGGTCGTGAACGGCGGCGGCGGATGCCGTTTGGTCGGCTTTGCTTCGACATTGGCGACGGAGAAGGTCGCCGTCTCGAGCGCCTTCTTGAACGCCTCGGCCTCGGCGCCGGTGCCGACGTCGAGCCGTTGGATGCGCTTGCCGTCGGCGCCGACGAGGCGCGCCTCGAAGGTCTCCGCGCGCGGGGTCGCGAGCAGGGCGGCGATCGACCAGTATTCGCGCGGGACGAATTTCTCGATCTCCATCTCGCGCTCGGTGACGAGACGAAGCGCGACGGATTGCACGCGTCCGGCGGAGCGGGCGCCCGGAAGCTTGCGCCACAGCACCGGCGAGAGCGTGAAGCCGACCAGATAGTCGAGTGCGCGGCGGGCGAGATAGGCATCGACCAGCGCGGCGTCGATCTCGCGCGGATGCTTCATCGCATCGGTCACCGCCTGCTTGGTGATGGCGTTGAAGACGACGCGTTCGATACGCTGGTCCTTGAGGGCCCGTTTTTCCCGTAGCGCCTCCAGCACATGCCAGGAAATGGCCTCGCCCTCACGGTCCGGGTCGGTCGCGAGGATGAGTTTATCGGCGCCCTTGATCGCCCGGGCGATGTCGGAGAGCCGCTTCTGGGCTTTGGGATCGACCTCCCAGATCATCCGGAAGTCGGCGTCCGGGTCGACCGAGCCGTTTTTCGCGGGCAGGTCGCGGACATGACCGAACGACGCCAGGACCTCGTATCCAGGTCCCAGGTACTTATTGATTGTCTTGGCCTTGGCCGGCGATTCGACGACGACGACGTTCATGCGACCGAAATTGTGAGGGTTTTGGCGGCGCGGCCGCGGATGAGGCCGCCGCAATCGGGCGGGAACATGGGTAATCGGACCATGTCTGTCAAATAGGCCTCCGCGAAATCATCCGCCATTGATGCAACTATTGAGAGCGTTATTGAATTTATGCACTTAAATGGATATTCTTCTCCTTGAAATGCTCGGCCGAGGAAAAGAAAGCAAAATGCCCTCGACGCCATGCCGACCCGACGAGCGAATAGCGACGGCGCGCTACCTTGCCGACATGGCGGCGCAGTGCGCGCGATTGGCCCGCGCACAGGGGTTCGATGCGCTGGGATACGTTTTCGATATGGCCAGTCTCGAAGCGAGAAATGCCGCAGGCGAGCGCGGACGCCCCGAGACGACGACTTAGGCGCCGGCATCCGGGATTTTATCCGCTCAGCGCCACCAGCCCGCCGCGATGCCGATCGAGCCGGCCGGCGATCTCGAGCTCCAAAAGCACCGTTCGTACCACCGCGGGGCTCGCGTTGGCCATGCGCACCAGGTCGTCGATGCTGACCGGCGTCGGTCCGAGCAGGCCGACGATGCGCGTCCGCTCGGTCGCGGCCGGTTCTTCAAGCCGCTCGGGATCGGGGGGCGACGGCTCTTCGAGGGGCAGGCGGTTGGCGCGTTCCAGCATCGGCATCAGGACGGAAAGAACATCATCGCAATGCGTGACCAGCGTCGCCCCCTGTTTGAGCAGGCCGTTGGTTCCCTCGGTGCGCGGATCGAGCGGCGAGCCCGGGACGGCGAAGACCTCGCGACCTTGTTCCAGCGCCAATCGCGCGGTGATGAGCGAGCCCGAGCGCCGCGCCGCCTCGACCACGAGAACGCCGGCGGAAAGCCCGGAGACAAGGCGGTTGCGGCGGGGAAAGTCGCGCGCTCGCGGCTCCCACCCCATGGGCATTTCGCTCAGCGCCGCGCCGCTCTCCCGGATTTGCGCGAGGAGTGGCGCGTGTTCCTTCGGGTAGACGCGGTCGAGGCCGCCGGCGAGCGCGGCGACCGTGCCGCTCCGCAGGCTGCCGCGATGCGCCGCCGCATCGATGCCGCGCGCAAGCCCGGAGACGATCACGATCCCGGCCTGGCCGAGTTCATAAGCGATGCGTTCGGCAAACTTCATCCCGGCGGCCGACGCATTGCGCGCGCCGACGATGGCGAGCGTCGCCCCTGAGGCGATCTCTGGGCGGCCGAGGACGAAGAGGACCGGGGGAGCGTCGTCGACGGCCCGCAGCCGGGACGGATAGTCGGCTTCGCCGAGCGTGACCATGGCCGCGCCGAGCGCGCCGGCCGCGGCCAGTTCGCGCTCCGCTTCATCGATCGAGCAGATACGTCCGGGGGCCTGGGCGCCGCCGCGGCGCGCGAGCGACGGCAGGGCCGCGAGCGCGGCGGCCGCGCCGCCGTAGTGGTTGAGCAGCGCGCGGAACGTGCGCGGACCGATATTTTCGCTGCGAATGAGCCGCAGCCAGTCCAGCCGCTGCGCGTCCGTCAGACGGATTCCGGACTTGGCCATTCCCGCCCCCGCATTGTCGCGGAGCCGAGCATGGCCTGCATAAAGCGCTCAGTACAAGCAGAGATTGTGGAGGCTGGAGTGGGATGAGGAAAAGTGTGGAGCGGTTTTCCGCCCGCATCCCGCTCTAAATATTGAGTATCGATCACGTTCATGATTTTGGATCGATTCGATCCAAAATCATCGTGATCTAGCCGGCCGCCGTTTCGGCTTTCTTGCCGATCTTGCCTTCGGTGCCGGCGGCGAGCCGCGCGATATTGGCGCGATGCATGATCCAGACGAGGATCGTCAACGCGGCGAACAGTTCCGTGAGCTGTGTGTCGCCGCGCCACCAGAAGAACGGCGCCATCGCCGCACTCGCGATCAGCGCCGAAAGCGACGAGTAGCGCGTGGCGAGGGCGACCGCGAGCCAGATCGCACAGAAGACGAGCGCCGCCGGCCAATGGAAGCCGAGCAGGATGCCGATATAGGTGGCGACGCCTTTCCCGCCTTTGAATTTCAGCCAGATGGGAAACAGGTGTCCGATGAAAACGCCGACGGCGGCGACGACGGCGAGGTCGCGCCCGCCGAAATGCGCAACGATCAATACGGCGGCGGTTCCCTTCAGGACGTCGAACAGGAGCGTGGCCGCCGCGAGCTCCTTGCGGCCCGTGCGCAGCACATTGGTCGCGCCGATATTGCCGGAACCGATGCTGCGGATGTCCGTCGTGCCGGCGAGGCGCGTGACGATCAGCCCGAACGGAATCGCGCCGAGGAGGTAGCCGAGCAAGAACGCGGCCAAGGCGTGGAGCGGTGAGGCGGCGAGAGCGGTCAGCATACGCTCAAGCGTAAGCGTAAGCGGTGCGTCCGGCAACGACGGTGCGCACGACGCGGCCTTGCAGGCGCGCTTCGTCGAACGGCGTGTTCTTGCATTTCGATTTCAGTTGCGCCGGGTCGAGCACCCACGGCGCATCGAGATCGATCACGATCACGTCGGCGCGCGCGCCGGGCTTCAGCGTTCCGCCCGGGATCCCGAGGAGCTGCGCCGGACGCGTCGACATCGCCTTCAAGAGCGCCGCGAGGCCGACATCGCCGCTGTGCACAAGGCGCAGCCCCGCCGGCAACATCGTTTGGAGTCCGACCGCTCCCGGGGCCGCTTCCGCGAACGGCAGCCGCTTGGTCTCGACGTCTTGCGGGTCGTGGTCGGACATCACGACATCGATCAACCCCGAGGCCAGCGCCGCGACGAGGGCGGCGCGGTCGCTCTCCGGACGCAACGGCGGCGTCATCTTGCAGAAGGTGCGATAGGCGCCGATGTCGATTTCGTTCAGCGTGAGATGGTTGATCGAGGCGGCGGCGCTGATGGCGAGCCCCGTCTCCTTGCCGCGACGGATCACGTCCAGCGATTCCATGCAGGTGATGGAGGCGGCGTGGTAGCGTCCGCCGCCCGAAGCGACCAGGCGGAGATCGCGCTCCAGCACGATCGTTTCGGCGGCCTTGGGAACGCCCATGAGACCGAGCCGGGCGGCGAACCCGCCTTCGGTCATCACGCCCTCGCCGACGAGGTTCGCGTCCTCGGTGTGATGGACGATGAGAGCGTCGAAATCCTGCGCGTAGGCGAGCGCGCGACGCATGACCTGCGCGTTCGCGACGCTTTTCGCGCCGTCCGTGAAGGCGACGGCGCCGGCCGCCTTGAGGAGGCCGATCTCGGTCATCTCCTTGCCCGCGAGGCCCTTCGTCAACGCCGCCATCGGATGCACGTGCACGATCGCGGTGTCGCGCGCCCGGCGCAGGACGAAGTCGACGATCGCCGGCTCGTCGATCGCCGGCGACGTGTTCGGCTGGCACACGATCGTGGTGACGCCGCCCGCCGCCGCCGCCTCGCTTGCCGAGGCGAGCGTCTCGCGATGCTCGGCGCCCGGTTCGCCGACGAAGGCACGCATGTCGATCAGGCCCGGCGCCACGACTTGGCCGGCGCAGTCGATCGTCTGCGTTCCGTCCGGCACGCCCGATGCGCGAATGCCCTGCCGCGTGTCGCGGATCACGCCGTCGGCGATCAGCACGTCGCCCTGCATGTCGAGATCGCGCGACGGATCGACGACGCGCGCATTCGCGAGCAGGAGAGGGCGGGCTTCGATTTGCACCATCAGGATTCACGCATTCGGCAGGCCGCGCGAGAGCGCTTCGAGCACGGCCATGCGGACCGCGACGCCCATCTCGACTTGCTGGCGGATGAGGGACTGCGCACCGTCCGCGACGGCGGAGTCGATCTCGACGCCGCGATTCATCGGGCCGGGATGCATCACCAAGGCGTCCGGCTTGGCGTAGCGCAGCTTCGCCTGATCGAGACCGTAGAAGCGGAAATATTCCTGCACGGACGGGACGAAAGAGCCGCTCATGCGCTCGCGCTGCAGCCGAAGCATCATTACGATATCGGCGCCGGCGAGTCCTTCGCGCATGTCGCGCATCACTTCGACGCCGAACTGCTCGACGCCGGCGGGCAGCAGCGTCGCCGGCGCCACGAGGCGAACGCGCGCGCCGAGCGCGTTGAGCAGGATGATGTTCGAGCGCGCGACGCGCGAGTGCAGAATGTCGCCGCAGATGACGACGATCAGTCCCTCGATGCGCCCCTTGTTGCGCCGGATGGTGAGCGCGTCGAGCAGCGCTTGCGTCGGGTGTTCGTGCGCGCCGTCGCCCGCATTCACGACCGCGCCGTCGACCTTCTGTGCCAGCAAGGCGACCGCGCCGGACGCGTGATGCCGCACCACCAGGAGATCCGGATGCATCGCGTTGAGCGTGATCGCGGTGTCGAGGAGCGTCTCGCCCTTTTTGATCGATGAGACGCCGACCGACATGTTCATGACGTCGGCGCCGAGGCGCTTGCCGGCAAGCTCGAACGAGGATTGCGTGCGCGTCGAGACTTCGAAGAAGAGGTTGATCAGCGTTCGTCCGCGCAGCGTCGTGCGCTTTTTCTCGATCTGCCGGTTGAGCTCGACGAATTCTTCCGAGAGGTCGAGCAGGCCGACGATCTCGTCATGCGAAAGCCCTTCGATCCCGAGCAAGTGGCGCCGGCCGAGAACGAAAGAGGACTTCGGAGCGATGTTCATTAAAGCGGTTCCTATAGGCAGCTAAGGTCCGCGGGGCAAGCCTCAGGTGGGGCCGTCCACCAAAACCGACGGCCAGCGTTGGGAGCGCCGGAAAGGCGATGACGAAAAGTTCAACGGCGGCAGGAACGTCGACGTCGGGCCGGGGGTTAATATCCAGAGAAAAGAGGCGACCGGTTGAAGGCCGCCACAGGCCGCCCGGTCCCTGCGGCCGCAATCAGAAACGGAGTGTTTCGATGCCGAACATGCCTCGTTCCGCCCTTTGGGCCTGCAGCTTCGGCGCGGCCTTGGTTCTCGGCGCCCTGGGTCCGGCTTCGGCGGCTCCCGCCGCGCCCCTTGCCGGGGTGAGCGCGGCGGCGTCCGGAGCGGCCACAATTCAGGTCGCCGCGCGCAAGAAGCCCCGTCACAAATATCGGCATGGCCATCGTCGCTCCCATGGCGGCGGGCGGGTCTATGCGCCGCGTGGCTACGACAATGTCGGCTCCGTCGGTCAGGATGGCTACGGTTATGGCTACAACCGCTTCAGCGGCCAGCGCTACCAGAGCTGCGTCTTCGACGAAGGCTACGGGCGGACGCGGCCGTGCGACGCCGGCGGTGGCGGCAGCCGGGACTGATGCTAACCGTGTGAAAGGCGCGCCAGGCGATCGAGCGCGCCTTGCAGGATGAAAACGGCGGCGTGCTGATCGATGACCTCGGCGCGCCGCCGTCGCCGCATGTCGGCGGCGATCAGTTCGCGTTCCGCATGCACGGTCGACAGGCGCTCGTCCCACAGTGCGATGGGAAGGCTGGTGAGGCGCGACAGGTTGCGGGCGAAGGCGCGCGTCGATTGGACTCGCGGACCTTCGCTGCCGTCCATGTTGAGCGGCAAGCCGAGCACGAACCCGACGGCGCCGCGTTCGGTCGCGAGTGCGATGATGCGGGCCGCGTCGGCCGAAAACGCCTTCCGCTTGATCGTCTCGACGCTCGTCGCCAGCCGGCGGTCGGGATCGCTCGCCGCTACGCCGATGGTCTTGGTGCCGAGATCGAGCCCGAGCAGGGCGCCGCGCGCGGGCAGAAGCGGCGACGCTTCGACGAGCGAAAGAACGGACGGCATCAAGGCATCCTCATCCGGCCAGCCGGCCGCCGATCGGTGAAGAGGCGGAGCGTCATTCTATACTCCGTCACTCGCACACGTTCGGAGGCATGCAGATCACTTGGTTCGGTTCATTCCACGTTTCGGCTCGATTTTGCCGGCAAGGTTGTCCTGATCGATCCGTTCTTTACCGGCAACCCCGCATTCGCTTCCGATAAGGCGTCCGCGATCAAGGGCGTGACGCATATCGTACTCACCCATGGTCACGGCGACCATGTGGGCGACGCGCTCGACATCTCGAAGCGGACCGGCGCGCCGGTCGTCGCCAACTACGATCTTTGCATGTGGCTCGCCATCAAGGGATTGGAGAAATTCGATCCGATGAACACCGGCGGCACCACGGACCAGGGCGGCTTCACGGTCTCCTTCGTGCGGGCGGATCGTTCCTCCGGCGACGTCGTGGACGGAGTGCCCGTTTATCTCGGAAACCCCAACGGCGTGATCGTCGCGGCCAGGGGCGAGCCGACCGTCTATCATCTGGGGGACACGGATATTTTCTCGAACATGGTGCTGATCAGCGAGATCCATGCGCCGAAGGTCGCCCTGGCGCCGATCACCGTCTGAGCACGGCTTTAAGGTTAATAAGGGATTACCATCGCCATTCGCGGTCACGCACGGAATAGTGTCTGCTTACCGATCGGTGGCGACGGTTATGCGTGAACGGACTGAAGACGATTCAACCGAGTCGGAGGCGGAAGCATTCGTTCCGCCGCCGGCCATGGCGTTCGCGCCCGGCTTCGAGCCGGTGATGGACGATGTTCCGCTCGCACCGGCGACCGCAGGCGGTGACGAGGACGAACGTTCGGCGTTCGGCCTGGTGCCGGAGGATATGGAGCCGGCGGACGATGCGGAAGGCCGCGATGCGCCGCGGTGGGAAGCGCCAGGGAATGATGACGAGCCTCCGGTAGAGGACGAAGAGCCGCCGGCGCGCCGTTATTCCCCGTCGCCTCAACTCGCCGAAATCTTCGTCATCAATCCCGCGGCCGGCCGGGCGAGCCCGGCGACGTCGCTCGACCGGCTCGATCGGTTGGTGAAGGACATCGCCGAGATCACCCAGGCCCGCGAAACATTGCTTGCGGAAGGGGCGCCGCTCCGCGCTCCGGCAAGCCCGCAGCCGGCCGTCAGTCAGCGGCCGACCCGCACCGCGGACTCGGTGCCCATCATTCTCGGCGGCGTGATCGGCTTCCTGATGATGACGGTTATCGCCATCGCGGCCCTGTTTACCAATTTCGCGCGCTGAGGCGCCGGCTGGGCGCGACCGGCGGCTGCGGTTGCGGTAGCGAACGCGCCTCTGCTATAGCCCGGCCGTCCCAACGTTCCGGTCCAGGAGCATCATGTCCGTTGACGCGGCGACCGTCCGGCGCATCGCGCATTTGGCGCGTATCGACGTGGCCGATGAAGAAGCCGACCACCTGCGCGGCGAGTTGAATGCCATCATTGCATTCGTCGAGCAGTTGTCCGCGGTCGATGTCGCCGGCGTCGAGCCGATGCGCTCGGTGACGCCGATGGCCTTGCCGATGCGCGACGATGTCGTCACCGACGGCGGTATCGCCGACGACGTGCTCAAGAACGCGCCGCAAGAGGACGCCGGCTTCTTCGTCGTGCCGCGGGTCGTGGAGTAGCCATGCGCAGCGCCGTTGCGGACGGGAGCGTCGCGTGAGCGAGCTCACCCAACTCACGATCGCCGAAGCCCGTCAGGCGCTGACGCAAAAGCGGATCAGCGCCGGCGAGTTCGTCGACGCTTATCTTACGGCGATGGAGAACGCTCGCGACCTCAACGCGTTCGTGCTCGAGACGCCGGAGCGCGCCCGCGCCATGGCGGCGCAAGCCGATGCGCGCATCGCGCGCGGCGAAGCGAGGCCGCTCGACGGCATTCCGATCGCCGTGAAGGACATGTTCTGCACGCAAGGTGTGCGCACCACCGCGTGCTCGCGCATTCTCGAGAATTTCGTGCCGACTTATGAGTCCACCGTGTCCGCGCAGCTCTGGCGCGACGGCGGCGTGCTCCTCGGCAAGACCAACAATGATGAGTTCGCCATGGGCTCGTCGAACGAGACGTCGTTCTTCGGGCCGGTGCTGTCGCCGTGGCGGCGCAACGGATCGAACACGCCGCTCGTGCCCGGCGGATCCTCCGGCGGTTCGGCCGCGGCGGTCGCGGGTCGTCTGGCGCTCGGCGCGATCGGCACCGACACCGGCGGCTCCATCCGCCAGCCGGCGGCGTTCACCGGCATCGTCGGCATGAAGCCGACCTACGGCCGCTGCTCGCGCTGGGGCACGATCGCGTTCGCCTCGTCGCTGGACCAGGCCGGCCCGTTCGCGCGCACGGTGCGTGATGCGGCGCTGTTGCTGCGCGCGATGGCTGGGCACGATCCGAAGGATTCCACCTCGGCCGATCGCCCGGTGCCGGACTACGAAGCCGCGGTCGGGCGCACGGTGCGCGGCATGAAGATCGGCATTCCGAAGGAATACCGCGTCGAGGGAATGCCGGCGGAAGTCGAAACCTTGTGGGAGAAGGGACGGGAGTGGCTGCGCGCTGCCGGCGCCGAGCTCGTCGAGGTCTCGCTGCCGCACACGAAGTACGCGCTGCCGGCCTATTATATCGTCGCGCCGGCGGAGGCTTCCTCCAACCTCGCGCGCTACGACGGCGTTCGCTACGGCCTGCGCGTCCCCGGCGCCAACATCACCGAGATGTACGCGAAGACGCGCGCCGAAGGGTTCGGCCCGGAGGTGCGCCGCCGTGTGATGATCGGAACCTACGTGCTCTCGTCCGGCTACTACGACGCCTATTATCTGCGCGCGCAGCAGGTGCGCACGCTGATCAAGAAGGATTTCGAGGACTGCTTCGCCGCCGGCGTGGACGCGATGCTGACGCCGGCGACGCCGACTTCCGCATTCGGCCTTGGCGAGCGCGGCGGCGGCGATCCGGTCGAGATGTATCTCAACGACGTGTTCACGGTGACCGTCAACATGGCGGGACTCCCCGGCGTATCGGTGCCCGCAGGGCTCGACGCGCAGGGGCTGCCGCTCGGCTTGCAACTGATCGGGCGCCCGTTCGATGAAGAAACGCTGTTCTCGCTCGGCGCGGTGATTGAAGATGCCGCCGGCACGTTCCAGCCGGCGCGCTGGTGGTGAGGGAGACGTCGATGGATATCGACACCTTCCGCCGCTCGACGGCGGATGCGGCGCCACCCGCGGGGCTCGCCGCGCCGCTCGCGGGCTTGTGGTGGGCCGCTAAAGGCGATTGGGAAAAGGCGCATGCGATCGTGCAGGCGCACGACACGCCGCACGCGGCCTGGGTCCATGCCTATCTGCATCGCGTCGAAGGCGATCTCGACAACGCGCGCTACTGGTATGCGCGCGCGAAGAAGCCTCCGGCCACGGAACGCCTGGAGGATGAGTGGTTGTCGATCTCCCAAACCCTTTTGCGCGGCGAGGCGTCAGCGTGATCCGGTGTTTTCAGACCGCAAAGGCCCGCTTGGCGGGCTCGAGGGCGATGTGACCTGCGGCAGATCGGCATCGCTCTCGACTTTCTTCGTCCCGCCGAGTTCGCCGCCGGTGGTGAGAAAGACGATAAAGGCGATGAGCACAATTCCGCCCAGCAAAAGGCTCAATCCGCCGATGGATTCCTTTTTGTCGTCGGCCATTGCCACCTCAGTTCATTCCAATTTTCACTCAACGCATGGCTTTGGGAGCGGTTCCTGATGCGGCGCGCGTTCATTTTGCGCGCGCGACGGCATGTCACCGTCGGCCATGCGACCGAAGCAGGTCATCGATGAGCACGGCGCACACCAAGCGGATCAAGGGCGCAACGGGCGACTGGGAGGTCGTCGTCGGCATGGAGATCCATGCCCAGGTCACCTCGAAGGCGAAGCTTTTCTCCGGCGCGTCGACGGCCTTCGGTGGGGCGCCGAATACGCAGGTCTCGCTGATCGACGTCGCGATGCCGGGGATGCTGCCGGTGATCAACGCCGAATGCGTGCGCCAGGCCGTGCGCACCGGGCTTGGCCTCAAGGCGAAGATCAATCGCGTCTCGGTGTTCGACCGGAAGAACTACTTCTATCCCGACTTGCCGCAGGGCTATCAGATCAGCCAGTACAAATCGCCGATCGTGGGGGAGGGCGAGGTCGACGTCACCGTGCCCGGCGGCGAGACGGTGCGGATCGGCATCGAGCGTCTGCATCTCGAGCAGGACCCCGGTAAGATGGTGCACGATCAGCGCCCCGGCGCGTCGCTGATCGATTACAATCGCTCCGGCATCGCGCTCATGGAGATCGTCTCCAAGCCGGACATGCGTAGCGCCGAGGAGGCGATGGCCTACGTCGCGAAGCTGCGCGCGATCATGCGCTACCTCGGCACCTGTGACGGCGACATGGAGAAGGGAAGCCTGCGCGCCGACGTGAACGTCTCGGTCCGCCGGCCCGGCGAGCCGCTCGGTACGCGCTGCGAGATCAAGAACGTGAACTCGATCCGCTTCGTCGGCCAGGCGATCGACTACGAGGCGCGCCGCCAGATCGAAATCCTCGAGGATGGCGGCACGATCGGCCAGGAGACGCGTCTGTTCGATCCCGGCCGCGGCGAGACACGCTCGCTGCGCGACAAGGAAGAGGCGCACGACTACCGCTATTTCCCCGACCCCGATTTGCTTCCGCTCGAACTCGCGGAAGCGGATATCGCGGCGCTCGAGCGCGACCTCCCGGAACTGCCGGACGCGAAGACCGCGCGGTTCGTCGGCGCTTACGGTCTTTCCGCCTACGATGCCGGCGTCCTCGTCGGCGAGCGCGAGACTGCCGATTTCTTTGAGGCGGTGGCGCAGGGCCGCGACGCTAAGATCGCGGCCAACTGGGTGATCAACGAACTCTTCGGCCGCCTCAACAAGGAAGGTCTGGACATCGCCGCGTCCCCGGTCTCGGCGGCGCAACTCGGCGGGTTGGTGGATCTGATCGGCGACAAGACGATCTCGGGCAAGATCGCAAAGGATGTTTTCGAGATCGTTTGGGCGGAAGGCGGCGACCCGCGCGCGATCGTCGAGGCGCGCGGGCTCAAGCAGGTTACCGATACCGGCGCGCTCGAGAAGATCGTCGACGAGATCGTTTCCAAGAACGCCGCGAAGGTCGCCGACGCAAAGGCAAATCCGAAAGCGATCGGCTGGTTCGTCGGTCAGGTGATGAAGGCGTCCGGCGGAAAGGCCAATCCGCAGGCCGTCAACGACCTGCTGAAGGCGAAGCTCGGGCTCTGAGCCGCAGCGTCGTCATGCGCGGGCTTGACCCGCGCATCCCTCGTCCGCGCGAAACGGATGGATGGCCACGTCAAGCCCGGCCATGGCGGATGTCCGTCGAACGTTATTTCGTCAGCGCCGCCGCCGCGGCTTCGACCTGCGCGCGCCGCGCCTGCTGACGCGCCGCCGTCTTGCCCTTCACGGCTTCGAGAAGCGCCGGCGAGGCGGAGCGAGGATGCCCGCTGTCGAAGGGCGGATGCGGGTCGTACTCGATCCCGAGCTGGATGGCGCGCGCGGCGTCCTCTCCGGCGATCTCGGCGACGACACGAAGACCGAAGTCGATCCCGGCGGTGACGCCGCCGCCGGTGATGATGTTGCCGTCGACCACGACCCGTTCCTCGACCGGGATCGCGCCGAAAGCCGGCAGGAACTCCATCGACATCCAATGCGTGGCGGCGCGGCGCCCTTTCAGCAGCCCGGCCGCGCCGAGAACGAGCGCTCCGGTGCAGACGGACGTGACGTAGCGCGCCTTCTCGGCCTGCTTGCGCAGGAACGCGAGGGTCTCGGCATCGGTGAGAAGCGCGTTCATCCCGCCGCCGCCGGGAACGCAGACGATGTCGAGCTGCGGGCAGTCGGCGAAGCGCGTCGTCGGCTGCAGCATGAGCCCGCTGCTCGCGCGCAACGGCGTCGTATCTTTCCAGACGAGGTGCAGTTCGGCGTCCGGCGCCTGCGCGAGGACCTCGTAAGGGCCGGTCAGGTCGAGCTGCATGATGTTCGGGAATACGATGAAGCCGATCCGGGTCACGATGTCTCTCCTCGGTGTGCGTGCGCCCGCACTTTACACTTTCGGCATCGTTGCGCGACGCCGGCGCGAGGCGTCGGCGCAAGCTCGAACCGCGAATCGGCACGACGTAAATTTCAGTAGTGCGTGCGAGTGCGAGGCTCCCGAAGGCGTCGCGGCGTCCCGACTCGAAAAAAAATTTTGATTTTCCACATCCGCGTTTGACCGTCCTTCGCCGCATCGAAACGGCGCCGGTTCACGCGCGACGGCCGATGGAGAACATCGGCGGCGACATTTTTTAGAATCAAAGATATGCCGATGAAATAAGATGTTTTTCGATGTCGTCGCGTGTGCGCGTTTCACGCGAAGCGTGCGATGCGGTCGGCGTTTCGTCGCTTGTTGTCGTCCTCGCGTCTCATCAACGCCCGCGTCATGGGCGTTTCTGATGTCAACCCTTTTTTCATCAGAGTCGCTTTTTTTCCATTTCATTGTAGGAGTCGAAACAGTGCATGGCGATTCGCGTCTTGCACTTATCGATACGCCACTCACTCACCTAGGAGGGCAGCATGGCGAAGAAGGCGACTAAGGCAAAGACGAAGACTGCGGCGAAGAAAACCACCGCGAAGAAGACGGCTGCGAAGAAGCCCGCAGCGAAGAAGACCGCCGCCAAGGCAAAGCGGAAATAAGCATCGGCCGGCGCAGCATCGCGCTGCACCGCTGGTGTGCGTCACAAGAGCCGTTGGTTCGAGGCCGTGGCGAATTGCCATCGCCGACAACATGGCGGCTCAGGTCGACGACAGAGGGCGTCGGCGAAATCGAGGTTCACGCTTCTCGGGTTCGACTTCGGGGTTTTCGCCAATGATGGCCCCGCGCTTGTTTCAGGCGATGCGCACGGTAACAAACGTGCAGCCGGGTTCTGACGAAGGACGACGGCGCGCAGGTCGGACGAGGTTACGATGAAGCGATAGCGGGCAGGTTTCCTGTTCACGGCCCTTGGCACGGTTCACATGCTGCCCAAAGGCGATCTCCTCGATGATCTCGCCGACGCCCTCGGCAAAGAACGGTTGCGCTGACCGTTCGCGTTTCCGCCCCTGATGGCGCCGAGCGCAGCGGGTGCCTCGCTCTCCAGAGCCCGCTTTCCGAAGCTCACGCTTCAAAAAACTCCACCCGAAATCTCCCTCTTCAAAACCTTCGCCTGAACGGTGCCGCCTCGGCGTGCGGTCGGCGTTTCCATCCGCGCGGCATGCATGGCGCGTCACGGTGCTCGCGGCAAATGGTTAGCCGATCGCCAACCGCGTCAGCGGTATTTTCCGCGTTTCCGCCGCCGAGGCCCGGTTTTTCAGCGACTTCTGCGGTTAACGTGCCCTTGCGAAAAAACGACCTGGTTGTTCCGTTCATTGATGATTCAGCCAATCGTTTAAGATGCGATTCAAATCTCCTGGCCATGATCGGACGCATCGGAACGCTGGTTCCGGCGCGAATGCAAAAGCGGGCGCGGCCCGCGTAGAGACAGGACAGGGGAGGCCGATATGGCCCGTTACGAAATGCCGAACTTCGAGAGCGCCGCGCTTGCCGAGACGGTGCCCAACGGCGAAGTGTTCTTCGAATTGGGAATGATGTACTCGACCGGCCGCTCGGTGCCGACCGATCTCGTCTCGGCGCACAAGTGGTTCAACATCGCCGGCATGCGCGGCAATGCCGACGCGATCCGCTTGCGGCGCGAGATCGCTGAAGAGATGTCGGACGAGGAGATCGCAACGGCTCTGCGCGCCGCGCGCGACTGGCTGACGCGGCACTGAGGGACCCATGCGCCGGCGCTGACGCTCGCCCTCGGCTGTACCTTGTCGACAAGGCCGCGATAGACGGCCCCGCGCGTGCACCCGTCGGATGTGAGGACGTGTGAGTTACCTTTATCTCGTCATCGCTATCGTTGCGGAAGTCGCTGGGACATCGGCGTTGAAGGCGTCCGACGGATTCAGCAAACCCATTCCCTCGCTGATCGTTGTCGCCGGCTTTGCGACGGCCTTCTTCTTTTTGTCGCTGACGTTGCGCGCGATGCCGCTCGGCGTCGCATATGCGATTTGGTCTGGCATGGGCACGGCGCTGATCGTGCTGATCGGCGCGATTGCGTTTCGCCAGCCCCCGGACTTCGGCGCGATCGTCGGGATCGGCCTGATCGTTGCCGGTGTGGCCGTCATCAACTTGACGTCGCGGATGGCCGTGCACTGACCGAGCCTCCGCAAGCGCCGACCACCCTTCGCCGATTCTTTCCCGGCTGATTTGATCGGTCGTGTTGACCGGAATCCCGCCCGCCTATACGTCATCCCCGGACGGAGACGTGGCCGAGTGGCTGAAGGCGGCGGTTTGCTAAACCGTTATACGCTCCAAAGGCGTATCGAGGGTTCGAATCCCTCCGTCTCCGCCAGCCCCATCAACATCGATAAGGATCGGAGCACCACCGGCGCGCTTGTCGGTGTGTTGGCGATCGAGATGCACGCCGCGACTCAAGTCGGTTACCGGCCTGGCGCGATTCGCGCGGCACATCCCCCGCCGCTGTTCGCCGCATTTAAGACGCGGCTGCGGCTGCGGCGGCAAGAGCCTTGGTCCCGGTAGGTATCGAGAAACGGATGCGCGGACGTGAGTCGCGCCCGATTCTTTCTGGAACATTCCACCTCAGAAGCATCGAGGGAGAGGTTGCGGGATGTGCGATGATACCGGGACGGATCCCTTATTTTAGCTCGCCGCGGCGCCGCTTGGTGTTCCTTAAGTTATTGATTATAAGATTGATATTCCCCCGCACGCGGAGCGATCACGAAAAAGTGCCATTTGTGCAACACCGCCCTGAAAACGTGCTCCGGGGGCGGTGGAAGAGGTGCTTCGTGATTGCTTGTGCGGAACCTATCGCCCAATGTGTCCGGGCGACGGAGGGGGGCATCCCCAGGTCGCCCTACTCGGGAACTTCTATCGATCCAACTGGGACCTCCCCAGACGGCAAGAGAAAAAGGATCCGGGCAGTTCATGGGGAACAAGGGGACCAGGGGTGTTATGCCCCGGCAAGACGGAACCCTCCCGTAACTTAAACTTGGAGGTCACGATGAAGATGGTGAAAAGCCTTCTCCTCGGCTCCGCGGCGGGTCTCGTCGCGATGGCTGGTGCGTCGGCCGCCGATCTTCCCGTCAAGGCCAAGCCGGTCGAATACGTGAAGGTCTGCAGCATCTACGGGGCTGGATTCTATTACATCCCCGGCACGGACACCTGCCTGAAGGTTGGTGGGTTCGTTCGCGCGGAATACAACTTCAACGCCGCGGGTAGCCATACCCCGTACTGGTCGGGCGGTTCCGCCCGTGATACGCGGCAGGATACCGCTGCGTACAACACCCGTTCGCGTGGCATTATCTCGTTCGACTCTCGTTCTCAGACGGAATGGGGCACCCTGCGTGCTTACATCCGCGCCGGCTGGGAAATGAACTCGGACACGACTGAGCTCGCTCAGGATGGAACGTATCGTGGTAATCGTTACTTCGATCGCGCCTTCATCCAGTTCGCCGGCCTGACGGTTGGTAAGACGCAGTCGTTCTTCGACTTCTACGCCAACGCGTTGAACTACACGACGACGATCATCACCGGCTCCGACACGGGTCACGGCATCAACCTTATCGCTTACACGGCGACGTTTGGTGGCGGCTTCTCGGCAACGGTGTCGTTGGAAGAGAACACCCATCGCCGCGTCAACATGTATGACGCTTCGACGGATGCTATCTTGCCTGCGGCGTCGCCGGGTCTGGGGCAGCCGAACTACGGCCGTTACGCCGCTGAGCGGTATCCGGACATCGTCGGCAACCTGCGTGTCGATCAGCCGTGGGGTTCGGCCCAGATCATGGGCGCGATCCACGACGCTTCGGCAAGCTGCTACGGCGGCGTTTGCGTTGACGCTCTCGGCGGCAACCACGACGCGGCCGATGCAACCGGCTTCGCCATCGGTGCCGGCGTGAAGTTCAACGTTCCTTGGGCCCAGGGTGATGAACTCTGGTTGCAAGGCACGTACGCCCAGGGCGCCGCGTCGTATATCGGCTTCAACCGTTACGGCACGACCCCGACTTTGGCGATGTACCGTACGTCTGGGTCGAGTGCCCTTGGTGTCAGCGGCAGCCTCGGCGCCGCGTGGGCCATGGACGGCGTCTTCCAGACCGGTGGTCCGGTTGAGCTGACCGAAGGCTTCCAGTTCAATGCTGCCTTCCAGCATTACTGGACTCCGGCCCTGCGCACCTCGGTGTTCGGCGGTTATTCGGAGCTGCACTTCCCGGGCACGTCGGTCGGTACGGTGGTGGGCACGGGCGCGCGTGGCGCGTTCTGCACCGGCACGTTCGCGGCGATCTTCGTCCCGAATACGGTGGACGGCTGCAATCCCGACTTCGCGGTGGTGCAGGTCGGTACGCGTACGGTCTGGTCTCCGGTTCGGAACCTCGACATCGGTGTCGAAGTTCTCTACACCCGGCTCGATCAGAACTTCGACGGTACGTTCGCTGTGACCCCGGGCGGCGGTCGTGCTGCCGGCCTCTTCAACGCCAAGGACCAGGACACCTGGAGCGGCATCCTTCGCTTCCAGCGCAACTTCTGGCCATGATCGGCTAACGGCTCACCATCTTCGAGCCTGAGAAACCCCCGGCGGTCACCCGCCGGGGGTTTTGCTTTGTGGGACAGGGGGGCGATGTGGGGTAGGGGGGCGATTTTGCCGTTACCGTTGCCTTTTGCTGGCGTTCAAGGCCGTTGTCCTCATTCCCAGGATGCGTCCGTGGGACGCGTCTCGAGGCCCTCATTTTGAGGAGCCGCCGCAGGCATCGCCTCGCGCTGCTGCCCAGGATGACGGCTTGCGATGGTCGCCGCTGATCGCGACCTCAGGTGCGGTGCGTCGCTCGATCGCAGGTCAGGCAGAATGCGCTGAGGGTCGCGATCATGCGGGGCGTGCCCAA
>JBDHSU010000027.1:0-34946 GCA_039808325.1 Variibacter sp.
CGGGCGGGGCACGGCCGTCCGTAACATTATGGCCTGCGGATACGCGAACCCGCGCATCCAGCGTCCTTTTGGTTGTTGTACGATGACCCGACAACGCGGTCAACGGAGGGGCGGCTGTCGCCCTAATGCAGAATCTGGCTCAGGAACAGCTTCGTGCGTTCATGCTGCGGGTTGGCGAAGAACGCGTTCGGCTCGTTCGCCTCGACGATCTGGCCGGCGTCCATGAAAATGACGCGATTGGCGACCTGCCGCGCAAAGCCCATCTCGTGGGTGACGCACAGCATCGTCATGCCGTCCTCGGCGAGGCTCACCATGGTGTCGAGCACCTCCTTCACCATTTCCGGGTCGAGCGCCGAGGTCGGTTCGTCGAACAGCATGATCTTGGGATTCATGCAGAGCGCGCGGGCGATGGCGACGCGCTGTTGCTGGCCGCCGGAGAGCTGTCCTGGATACTTGTTCGCCTGCTCGGGAATTTTCACGCGCGTGAGATATTTGTGCGCGATCTCCTCCGCGTCCTTCTTCGGCATCTTGCGCACCCAGATCGGCGCCAGCGTGCAATTTTCCAGCACCGTCAGGTGCGGGAACAGATTGAAGTGCTGGAACACCATGCCGACTTCGCGGCGAATCTCGTCGATCTTCTTGAGGTCGTTGGTCAGTTCGATGCCATCGACGATGATCCTGCCCTTCTGATGTTCCTCCAGGCGGTTGATGCAGCGGATCATCGTCGACTTGCCCGACCCCGACGGCCCGCAGATGACGATGCGCTCGCCGCGCTGGACCGTCAGATTGATGTCGCGCAGGACGTGAAAGTCCCCGTACCATTTGTGTACGGCCTCAAGCGCGACGGCGGGCGCCTGGCCCGCTGAAGACGTTGGCGTTGGAGCAACGGCGGGAACAGTCTGATTCATGGAAAAGCGTCCTCGTCAGCGGCGGTCCGCACGAGCAAGCCGCGCCTCGATGGTCTTGGCGTAACGCGACATGCCGTAGCAGAAGATGATGTAGAAAATGGCGGCGAAAACGTAGCCCGTCGTGCTCGTTACCGGCGTTGCCCATTTCGGGTCGATGCGCGCCGCCTCGATCGTTTTCAAAAGATCGAAGATGCCGACGATGAACACGAGGGTCGTATCCTTGAACAGCCCGATATAGGTGTTGACGATGTTGGGTACGGTGATCTTGAGCGCCTGCGGCAGGACGACCAGGCGCATCATCTGCCAATAGCCGAGGCCGACCGCCATCGCGCCCTCGTATTGGCCCTTCGGGATGGCCTGCAGCCCGGCGCGCACCACCTCCGCCATATAGGCGGACGCGAACATCGCGATGCCGACGAGCGCGCGCAGCAGCTTGTCCGGCGACCATGCTTCGGGCACGAACAGCGGCAGCATCACGCTCGCCATGAAAAGGACGGTGATCAGCGGCACGCCGCGGACGAACTCGATGTAGATCACCGAGAATAATTTTACGGCCGGCATCTGCGAGCGCCGCCCGAGCGCCAACAGAATGCCGATCGGCAGCGAGCACACGATACCGACCGTGGCGACGACGATGGTCACCAGGATGCCGCCCCATAGCGTCGTATCGACCGTCGGCAGCCCGATTGCGGGAAAGCCCTTCAGCAGAATGTAGGACGCGACCGGCAGGATGACGAAGAAGTAGAAAGCGCCGAGGTCGCGGCGCGGCGCGCTCAGGCGCAGAAGCCAGAACACACCGATCGCCAGCATCGCGAAGAAGACATTGACGCGCCAGCGTTCGGGGATCGGGTAGGAGCCGTAGACGAAATAAGCGAGCCGCTCGTCGACGAAGGCCCAGCAGGCGCCCACCTCGGGCCGCGCGGCGGTGACGAGACACGCCTCGCGGTCGGCGCCGGTCCAGACGGCGTCGATGAGCGTGAATTTGATGATCGGCGGCACGACCCACAGGATCAGCAGAATGATGCCGAGCGAGAGAACCGTGTCGAGCGGGGTGGCGAAGAAGTTCCGCCGGAGCCACGCGAATGCTCCGCGCTCTCCCGCCGGCGGCGGAAGCGCCTCGACCGGGACGTCCCGCACATAGGCGATCCCGTGCTCGGGATCCATCGACGCCAGTTCGGTCCTCACTTCGGCTTCCGTCGCGGGTGTAGGCTCCGACATGGCCTCAGCGCTCCACGATCGCCATGCGTGAATTGAAGACGTTCATCGCGAATGAGGTGACGAGGCTGATGGTCAGATACACCGCCATCGTGATCGCGACGACCTCAACCGCCTGGCCGGTTTGATTGAGGACGGTTCCGGTGAAGACCTGCACGAGGTCGGGATAGCCGACGGCGACGGCCAGTGAGGAATTCTTGGTCAGGTTCAGATACTGGTTGGTGAGCGGCGGCACGATGACCCGCATCGCCTGCGGGATGACGACCAGGCGCAAGGTCGCGCCCTGCCGCAGGCCGAGCGCATTGGCCGCTTCCGTCTGGCCTTTCGAGACCGCCAGGATGCCCGCGCGCACCACCTCGGAGATGAACGCTGCCGTATAGGTGACCAGCCCGAGCAGGAGCGCGACGAATTCAGGCAGCACCTCGACGCCGCCGCGAATGTTGAAACGCCCCTTTTCCGGATAGGAGAATGCGACGCTCAACTCGCCGGAGAGCAGGACCAGGAGCGGCAAGCCGACGAACAGCCCCAATGTGACCCACAACACCGGCGCCTGTTGTCCCGTGCGCTCCTGGCGCTTGCCCGCCCAGATGCGGAACGCGATCGAGCCGACAAGCGCGACAAGGAGAGCGCCGATCAACAGCCTCCCGCCGGAATGGAAGATCGGCGACGGAAAAAACAGTCCGCGATTGTTGAGAAAGACGCTGCTGCCGATAGCGTAGCTGGAGCGCAGGTCCGGCAGCGCCTTGAGGACCGCGTTGTACCAGAACAGCAGTTGCAGCAGCAGCGGCAGATTGCGGATCACCTCGACGTATCCGGTGGCGATCCGCGCAACCAACAGATTGCGCGAGAGACGGGCAATGCCGACGAGAAAGCCGAGGATCGTCGCGAGAACGATACCGATAACGGAAACCAGCAAGGTATTGAGCAGGCCGACCCAAAACGCCGTGCCGTAGGTCGAAGCCTGCGCCGAGTATTCGATCAGCGTCTGGCTAATATCGAAGCCGGCGGTGACGTCCCAGAATCCGAATCCGGACGCGATATGCGCCCGCTCCAGGTTGACGATCGCGTTCCTGGCGGCCGCGTAGACGAGGAAAGCGACGATCAGGCATAGGAGCACCTGATAAGCGATCGCGCGGACCTTCGGGTCCCGCAACGGCGATACCTTCGGCGGGCCTACGTCTTTGATCGATTCTTGCGCAATGCTCATGCCGCTTCCCCAGAGCGTCTTGTGCTTGCAACAGCCGGGCTGCGCCGGAATTTTCTCCTTCCGAGCGTACGCAAGGAGCGTGCCGCTTGTCTTACATCGCTGCGTTCGCGCCGCTCCGCACGGCCCTTCCGCGGCAGGCAGCGCCCGCCGCGGCTTCTACTCTCGACGGCGGGCCCCTCCCCAGTTACCCGCCGTCGGATCGGCGCGTTACCGCACCGGCGGCGCGTATTGCAGGCCGCCCTTCGTCCACAGCGCGTTGAGCCCGCGCGCGATTTTCAACGGGGAGCCCTGCCCCACATTGCGCTCGAAGATTTCGCCGTAGTTGCCGACATGCTTGATGATGCGCACCGCCCAGTCCTTCGTCAGGCCGAGCTGCTCGCCATATGTTCCTTCCGTTCCGAGCAAGCGCTTCACGTCCGGATTTTCGGACTTGAGCATCTCGTTGACGTTGGCTTTCGTGATGCCCATCTCTTCGGCGTTGATCAGCGCGAAGTGCACCCACTTGACGATGTCGAACCACTGATCGTCACCGTGGCGCACGGACGGGCCGAGCGGCTCCTTCGAGATGATTTCCGGAAGAACGACGTGGTCGTCCGGCTTGGCCAGACGCAGACGCTCCGAGTAGAGACCCGACGCGTCCGTCGTAAACGCATCGCAGCGCCCCGCGTCATACGCTTTGGTGGTTTCGTCCGCGCTCGCAAACGTCACCGTTTTCAGTTTCATCTTGTTGGCGCGGAAATAATCGGCGAGGTTGAGTTCCGTCGTCGTGCCCTGCTGCACGCAGACCGCGGCGTCGTTAAGCTCGAGCGCCGAGTTCACCTTCAGCGCCTTGCGCACCATGAAGCCTTGACCGTCGTAATAATTCACGCCGGTGAAGTTCAGGCCGAGCGAGGTATCGCGCGAACTCGTCCATGTCGTGTTGCGCACCAGCACATCGACGTCGCCCGACTGCAGCGACGTGAAGCGGTCCTTGGCTGTCAGCGGCACGAACTTCACCTTGGTCGGATCGTCGAAGATCGCCGCGGCGATGGCGCGGCAATAATCGACGTCCAGGCCGGTCCAATTTCCCTGCGCGTCCGGCAGGCCGAATCCGGCGAGGCCGGCGTTCGAGCCGCAATTCAGTATGCCGCGCGACTTGACGGTGTTGAGGGTCTGCGCCGACGCGGCGGCAGCCGTTAAGCCAAACACTGCTGCCAGCGCGAACGTGGTGATGACGCGTTTCATGACCTGAGATTCTCCCATTATCTGCTGGTCGGACGAGTTCAGTCGGTTCCATGGGATCGACTCGCGAATACGCATTCGCTGCCGATCTGAATGCGTGTCACGTCTAAGCGTGACCGGCCATTCCCCTCCCATCGTCCCGGTTGCCGGCATCATGGGAACGATCATCTGTCGAGGTCAAGGGGCTCGCCCCTCTTCCGTCTCGCCTCGGTAAATGCGAAAGCTGCCGTACCTTGGAGACGGATGGACGATATGAACGATAAGAGCGCCGCGGCCGGCAGCCCATTGAAGCCGGAGACCCACCTCGTTGTCGCGGGACGAAACCCGTCCGCGCAACACGGCTTCGTCAATACGCCGATCTATCGCGGCTCGACCGTCCTTTATCCGACGGCCGACGACTTCCTGAAGCGCAACCGGCGTTATACGTACGGAACCCGCGGGACCCCCACCATCGATTCCCTCGAAGCCGCCTGGAGCGAACTCAGCGGCGCGGCCGGCACGGTCGTGGTTCCCTCGGGTCTCGCCGCGATCACCGTCGCGCTTCTGTCCTGCCTGAAGGCCGGCGATCATATGCTGGTTACGGATTCTGTATACCGGCCGACTCGCAACTTCTGCGACAATGTCCTCAAGCGTTTCGGCGTCACCACGACCTATTACGACCCGCTGGTCGGCGCCGGCATCGGCGAGCTTATGCAGCCGAATACGCGGGCCGTGTTCACGGAGTCGCCCGGCTCGCAGTCGTTTGAAATCCAGGACGTGCCGGCGATCGCGGAGGTGGCGCATAAGCGCGACGCCGTCGTGCTGATCGACAATACCTGGGCGACGCCGCTCTTCTTCCCGCCTCACGCCCGTGGCGCGGATATCGCGATCGAAGCCGGCACAAAATATCTCGGCGGGCATTCCGACCTTTTGATGGGGCTCGTCACCGCGAACGAGCGGTGCTGGAAAGCGCTGCGCGATACCTTCGATCATTTCGCGATGTGTACGGGTCCCGAGGACGCGTTCCTGGCGTTGCGCGGACTGCGGACTTTGGGGGTCCGCCTGCAGCATCATCAGACCTCCGCGTTGCAAGTGGCGCGCTGGCTGGAGCGACGCCCGGAAGTGTTGCGCGTCATGCATCCGGCTCTCGAAAGCGATCCCGGGCATGCGCTGTGGAAGCGTGACTTCAGCGGCGCGACCGGCCTGTTCAGCGTCGTTCTGAAGCCGGTTCCCGAGGCCGCGGCGCACGCCTTCATCAACGCGCTCAAACTGTTCGGCATCGGCGCGTCGTGGGGCGGTTTCGAGAGCTTGCTGATCCCCTTCGACTGTTCCGAATATCGCACGGCGACGCCATGGAATCCGGGTGGTCCGACTGTGCGCATCCACATCGGTCACGAGGATGTCGGCGATCTCATCGCCGACCTGGAACAGGGATTTGCGGCGCTGGCGCGGGCGGCCTCGGTCTGATCCAACGGCATTGAACCGGACCCGCCGTCATCGTTTCGTTTGAGCATGATCCCCCGGGTCGAGCCCGAGGGCATGCCTCTTCGAAAACCGGTTTCCGCTTTTCGGGATGCTCCGGGACGGAGCGATTCAGCCACGCGCCAGACGAGACGGAATGCGCCGGAGTAGCTCCCGCACCCGCGCCCATGAGGGACCCGGCAGAACTTCGACCCGCCGATCCGCGGTGACGTGAAAGGCAAGGCGCCGCATCGCAAACCAATTGCGCACAGCGATGGCGCCCAGCACGCCCACAACGGCGGCGGCAAGAACGTCGCTCGGGTAATGGGCCGACACGATGATCCGGCTGACGCCCACGACGCACGCGGCAATCCAGATCGGCCAGCGAATCCGCGGGTAGAGCGCGCCGATCGCGAAGGCCGTCGCGAAGGCCGTCGTGGTATGGCCGGACGGGAGGCTGGCGTAGTTCGGGTCCCACCGGAAGGGTTGGAAGTCGAACGGGCCGCCCGCCTCGAAAAGATAAGGCCGGGCGCGGCCGATGAAGCGTTTGACGACCGTCACGACAATGCCGGGCATGGCGACGGCCATGAAAAGAAATCCGGCGCGCGCGACGAGCGACGCGATCACGAGTTGCCCGGTGCGGCCGAGCGAGGGCGAGGAGACCACGGCCGCCACCAGGATAGCGACGAGCAGCGGCACAAGCACCCACCCGGACTGGCCGACGTCGGTGATGCCGGCAAACATCTCGACGAACCAGGGCGCGAGCAACCGTTGTTCCGCGATCGCGTGACCGTCGATCTTCAGCATCGTGACGGCAACGAGCGCGACCGCGAGAGCGGCTCCCAGCAACAGCCAGCCGGGCCCTGCCGTCAGCGGCCAGCGCTGTCCGGGCCGGATGCGGTCAAACGAGATCATCGTCCATGCCCAGGTCAGGACATTCATGACGGCACGGCGAAGGACGGACCCGAACCCTTGCGGCTCAGATGGACGCAAATCGATGGTGGTGCTCAATTTTCACCTCGCGGGCGCCTGCTCTCCCGAGCAGCAAGCCAAGACCGTTGAGTATAGACCATCGGATAGAAACGCGCTGCCTGGGCTGATCGATAGCCCACCCGGACGGAAATTGCACCGACCGGGCTCCGCCGCGCCGGGCTTGGTTTAGATCACAATGATTTTGGATCGAATCGATCCAAAATCTTGAACGTGATCGACTCTCACAACTTGGAGCGGGATGCGGGCGGAAAACCGCTCCACACTTTTCCTCATCCCGCTCTATTGAATGCGCACGACCACACTTTCGGCCGATCCTCGCGAGTCCGTCACGGTGAGCCGGGCAAATCCCGGGCCGTCGGGCGACCAGAATATCGTCCGGCGCGGCCCTCGGCCGGCCAGCGGCACGCCGTTGACGAAAACGGTCCACGGCCCCTTCCCGCCGGCGATCTTGAGCGCGACCGGATCGATCGTTCCGCCGTGCCGCGCGACATCCAGCCTCGCCCCGTCCGGCGGGAACAGAATCCTTAGCGTCTCGGGGTGCGAACCGGCCATGCGGCCGCCACGGTCGAAGCGTTGCAGCGGCGGCGGGAGCTTCGCCGTCGCGGCGATCAACGTTCCCTTTGGCGCGGGAGGAAGCGGCGCCGGCACGGTGCCGAGCCGGGCGAACGCATCGAACAGGATCGGCGCGGCCGCCGTGCGCCCGAGGATGCCCGGAACCGGCGCGCCATCGGGCCGGCCGACCCAGACGCCGATGGTATGCTTGCCGTCGAACCCGATCGACCAGGCATCGCGATAGCCGTAGCTGGTGCCGGTCTTGAACGCGATGCGGCCGCCCACCGCGTTCTCCGGCGGCGGGCTGCCGATCAGCACATTGCCGATCTGCCAGGCCGCGGCCGGGTCAAGCAGGCGTTGCGGCGGCCGCGCCTTGCCGCGATCGGCGACGCGCTCGATCAACGGGCGTGTCGTGCCGAGCCGCGCCAGCCCGGCATAGAGCATCGTCAAATCCCGCAGGGTGACGCCAACGCCGCCGAGCCCCATCGCCAGGCCGGGCGCCTCGCCCGTCGGAAGCACGAGCGCGGCGCCCGCTTGCACGAGGCGTGCCGTCAGCCGCGGCGCCCGGATCGCATCGAGAACCGCGACGGCGGGAACATTGAGCGAGAATTGCAGCGCCCGACGCACCGTGACCGTGCCCTGGTAGGTGAGATCGAAATTCTCCGGCGCGTAGCTGCCATAGCGGAATGGGCGATCTTCGATCAGCGTTTCGGGATGGATGAGGCCGTCCTCGAACCCAATGCCGTAGATGAACGGCTTCAACGTCGAGCCGGGCGAGCGCAGCGCCTGCGTCATGTCGACCTGCCCCGCGCGCGCGGCGTCGAAGTAGCCGGCCGAAGCGACGCGCGCCAGGATTTCCCCCGATGCGTTGTCCACGACGAGGATGGCGACCGAGACCCGCGGCCCGAACGGCCGCGCGCGTTCCCGCGCCAAGTCCTCGAGGCTGCGCTGCAACGGCGCGGCGATCGTGAGACGGTGAACCGTTGCGTCCGGCTCGGCGGCCACCACGGCATCCGCCGCATGCGGCGCCAGCGCCGGCATCGCGCGCCGCGTCGTGGGGACGGGTTCCGCGATTGCGCCCGCGATCTCGTCGGCAGGGATGCCCTCCGCCTCCGCGACGCGCGACAGAACGCGTTGGCGCGCGGCGCGCGCGGCCTCGGAAAAACGATCGGGCCGGCGCATTTCCGGCGATTGCGGCAGCGCGACCAACAGCGTCCGCTCGCCGAGGGAAAGCCGGCGCGGCTCCTTGCCGAAATACGTCAGAGACGCCGCGCGCACGCCTTCGATATTGCCGCCGAACGGCGCCAGATTGAGATAGAGTTCGAGGATCTGATCCTTCGTCAGCGCCCGCTCGAGCTCGAGCGCGCGTATCGCCTGCCGCAACTTGGCGCCGAGCGTGCGTTCCGCGCGCGGTTCCAGAAGCCGCGCCACCTGCATGGTCAGCGTCGAGCCTCCCGAAACGATGCGCCCGTTGCGCAGGAGTTGCCACGCCGCGCGCGCCACCGCGATCGGATCGATGCCGCGATGCTTCCGGAAGCGTTTGTCCTCGTAGGCGATCAGCGTATCGATGTAGCGCGGATCAACGTCCTTCTCCGCGACCGGCAAGCGCCAGCGTCCGTCCGGTGTCGTGTAGGCGCGCAGCAGCCGCCCGTCGCGATCCAGCACCTGCGTGGAAAACACGAGACCGCCGCCGCGCGGCGCCGGCCCCAACGAAATGATCCACGCCATCGTGGCGGCGAGCGCGAGGCCCGCCGCCACGGTGGAGATCAAAGCAATGCGGCGCATGCGCATGGCGCGTCGGCGTTACTTCGCCGCCCGGATTTCGATCGTGCCGGTGCCCGTCCGGCCGAAGCGGTCGGGACGATACATGTCCTCGACGGTAGCCTGCGGCAGAACGTAACGCCCAGGCGATACCGCGCGCACGACATAGGCGACCGTGAACACGGCGGGATCACCGCCTTTGCGCTCGAAGGCGGCCACGAAGCGATCGTCGCGGAATTCGGAATGCACCGGCGCGACGCCGTCCGCGATCCAGTCCAGCGTGCCGGTGTCGCCGGATGAGACGAGGCGCGGATTGTCGATCTCGAAACCGGCCGGCAGGTAGTCGGCGACGATGACGCGGGCGAATTGCGGCTGCGGCTCCGTCATCTTCAGCACCACGACGAAGCGCTGGTTCTGCTGCGCCTGAGTCGGATCGGCATCCTCGCCATCGAGCGAGTGATAGCTCCGCTCGATCTTGAAGCCGCGTTCCGCCGCCGGCTCCGGCGTCAACGGCGAGCCGCTCACCGTCACCACCGCCTGCAGATCGGCGTCGCCCGCGTTCGTCACCTTGATCGGATTGTTGAGATCGGCGGCCGGAACGCGCCGGTAGTAGGAGCCCCGCCGCGTCTCGCCGCCGATATCCACGACCGCGCCCGTGTCCTTGCCGAGCGCCCGCGCGGCGAGCACGAGCCATGCCTGCTCCTGCGTCGAGGTGTACGGCGTGAGCGCCCGCGCGGCCTCGATCCGCGACACCGCCTTGGTGATCGTCGGGCGTGGCGCGCCTCCTTCCGACGCCAGCGTCACCAGCGCCGCCGAGTCCCGCAGGATCGAGCCGAAATCGGTCCGTCCAAGCTCGAGCTTCGGCTGCGGCGCGATCGATTGCAGCGCGGCGGCGTAGACGCGCTCCGCCCGCACGCGGTCGCCGAGCATGCCGAGCGCCGCCGCGATCTGCGCCTTGGCGATCGGCGTCGCCAGCGCGTTGAGCTTGGTGTCGGCAAGATAGCGAAGGTCGCCGATCGGCGCCGTGCCGTTGCGCGCCAGCACATAGAGCGCATAGGCGAGTTCGCGGCCGCCGTCCTTCTCCGGCTCCTGCGCGTTGGCGACGAAGTTCCGCAGCCGGTCGAGCGCCAGCTTGAACGGCGTATCCGGAACGACGAATCCCTTCTCGCGGGCGCGCGTCAGGAAATCGGTGACGTAGGAGTCGAGCCATGCATCGTCGCCACCCGTCGACCAAAGGCCAAACGATCCGTTCGACCCCTGCCGCGCCAGCAGGCGCTCGATCGCGCCGCGGATGCGCTCGTCGATGCCGGAGTCGAGGGCGAGTTGCGCCTCGCTTGCGAGTTCGTTCGCATACAGCAACGCCACGGCGCGGCTCGCGATCTGCTCGGAGCAGCCGAACGGATAGCGGTCGAGCGCCTGCAACAACGCCGATACGTCGAGGGCCGCCGACGGGCCGACGGACAGCGCGATCGAGCCCGTGCCCGGGACGAGATCGCCGAAGACGTCGTTCGAGAGCGTGAGACTTTCGCCCTTCGCCAGCGGCTTCACGGTGCGCCGCGCAAGCACCTGCGTCGCCGGCTTTACCGACAGCGGGTAACTGCGCTCGAGGTCGAACCCGCCGGGTCCGCTCACATGTACGGTGACCGTGCCGTTGCCGACGCCGGATGCGGTCAACGGCAGGGTCACACCGGCGCGCTGCTTCGCGGCGAGTTGCAACGACTGCGGAGCATTCGCGCCGCCGAGCGGCCCTTCCGTGCTGACCTGGATGCGGTACTCGCCCGCTTGGCCTTCCACATTGTCGACGTCGAGGCGTACGCCGGCGCGGTCGCCGGCCAGGAGGAAGCGCGGCAGCGTGGTCGTGAGCACGACCGGGTCGCGGACGATGACATCGCCGGAGGCATGCCCGACCTTGCCCTTGCTCCAGGCGACCGCCATGACGCGCACCGTTCCCGCGAAAGCGGGAATATCGAAAGCGACCTGGGCGACGCCGTCCGTTCCGACCTTGACGATGCCGGAGAACAAGGCCAGCGGGGCCTGCGTCGGCGGCGTGCCGCTGATGGAGGCGCCCGCGGCGTCGCCGCCGGTACGGATCTGCCCGCGCGCGCCCTGCATGCCGTCGATCAACTGGCCGTAAAGATCGCGCAGTTCCGCCGACAGCCGCCGCTGCCCGAGATAATAGTCGTCCGGCGACGGCGGCTTGTAATTCGTGAGGTTGAGAATGCCGACATCGACCGCGGCCACGGTGACGCGCGCCTCCTCGCCGGCAGCGAGCCCTTCAAGCTTCACGGGGATCATGAGCGGCCCGTTCGGACGCATCACGTCCGGCAGTTTCATCGATACGCCGAGCGTGCGCTCCTTGCGCTCGACCGTGAACCATTGCACGCCGATGGCCCGGCCGGGCATGCGGCGGGCCTGCTCGTCGAGCGGACGGCGCAGCGTGGCGACGAGATAGGCGCCGGTGCCCCATCCCTCCCCGACCGTCAGCGCAACATTCGCCGTGCCTTCCTGGACATCGACCGTTTTGGTCGAGAGCAACGTCTCGCCGATCACCGCGAGTTGGAGCTTGCCCGCCGTACGCGCGGTCACGACGACATTCATCGTGTCGCCGGCGCGGTATTCCGGTTTGTCGAGAGCGATTTCGAGAAGGTCGGGCGTGTCGGCGCTCGACTCGGCATAGAAGCCGGCGTCGAACGCGACGGAGGTTACCGGCCCGTCCGGGTCGTCGGTCGAGACCTCGAGACGATAGCGGCCCCACTCCACCGGCATCGCGATACGCGCGGGCGCGCCGGTCGCGGCATCGACCGTGCCGTCGGCGACGCGCTTGCTCTGCTTGATCGGCTCGTAGTCCCAGCTCCCGCCCTGCCGGTACCACTGGTAGCGGGTTTCGATCCTCAGCAGTTCGTAATGCAGACCCTTACGCTCGATCGTCTTGCCGTCCGGCCCGACCATCACGACGTCGAAAGCCGCCGAACCGCCATCGCTCAAGGCACGGCCGGAGAACAGCGGTTTCACGCCGATCATCGGCCCGGTGGGCGTGACCGGAAGGGTGACGTTGCGCTCCACCGCGCGGCCGCCCGGCTCGGCAAGCCGCACGACGATCTGCGCCTCGAGCGGTTTGGTCGACGCCGGCAGCTTCTCGAGCGCGACCGTGAATGCCGCCTTGCCCTGCGCGTCCGTCTGCGGAAGGTCTTCGAGCGGCTGCTTCTCGCTCGTCGCCTCCTCGTCGGAGAGCCCGAACTGATAACCGGCAAATCCCGGCCGCTCCTTCGCCGGCGCGATGTTCACCTCGCCGTCGAGATCGAGCGCCGAGCCCGGCGCGCCGTAGAGATAGCGCCCCTCGACGGTCACCTCGGCCGGCTGCGACTTGGAGATTTTTCCGGCCGGTGCGGCGAGCGTCAGCTCCAGCCGCTCCGGAACATAGTCTTCGACCATGAAGGTGGTCTCGCCGATCGCCGACCCCTTCGGATCGACATAGGCGCGCACGCGCCACGTGCCGGTCGGCGCGGAGCTTACGATCGGCACGCTGACGGCGTGTCCGCCCACACCTTCGTCTTGCGTCAGGGCACGGCGATACTCGACGCCGTCGGGGCGCTCGAAGACGAGGGTGAGCGGCGCGCCGGCGGCGGCGATGCCCTGCGGATCACGCAGCAGCGCCGCGACATGCACGGTCTCGCCCGTGCGGTAGACGCCACGCTCGGCATAGACGAAGGCGTCGAGTCCTGTCGGGGCCGCGCGGCCGGCGACGCCGCGATCGGAGAGGTCGAACGCCGCCGATTTCAGGCTGAGGAACGCATAGTCGCCCTTCGGGTCGGTGGCGACGATCATCGCGGGCGAAAGGCCGCCCTCGCCGCGCGCCAGCCCGCTCTCGAAATGCACCGCGCCGTCGGCGCCGGTGGAACGCGTCGCCAGGGTCTCGTTGTTGCGCGCGATCAGGCGAACCTCGATCCCTTCCTTCGCGGCCGTCGTCGCCAGCGATTGGATGAAGACGTGCACCCCGTCGCCGCCGGAGAAGGCTGAAAGGCCGAGATCGGAGACGATGAACCACTGGGTGGCGAGCGTGTAGTAATCGTCGGACGCCGGCCCCTTCGGTTCCGCGACCATCGCATAGACGCCGGGCTTGAGATCGCCGACGGCCTGATCGACGGGAAACGCCGTCGTCACATCGGTGTTGAGCGTCGCGTCGACCTGCAGATCGCCCTTCCACACCTCGAAGCCGCGCTCGTTCGCGAACCGTTCGATATCGTAACGCGACAGGTTGCGCTGGAAATCCGAGCCGAGCACCGTGTTCAGCAGATTGCGGTCGCCGATACGGTAAATCTTGACGCTGACATCGCGCGTGTTGACGCTGACGACGGGGATGCCGCGCTGCCCGGTGCGCGGCAGCACATAGGCCTTGCCGGAGAAATGCACGGACGGCTTCCGGTCGCGGACATAGACGTTGTAGTCGGCGGACTGCGCGAGCGCCTCCTTCACCGACGACGGCAGGCCGGCGCGTAGCGTGACAGCGTAGCGTTCGCCGTGCTTGACGCCTTCGACGCAAAGCTGCTTCTCGCTCGCCGTGAGCGCCGGCTTGTCCATGCCGGCAACGGCGACGAACGGCGAAAAGTCGGTGCGCTTGCTCGGCACTTCCTCTGAAAACTGGAAGCAGATGCGCGGCGAGGCGGAATCCGAATCGACGGAGTAGTCGAGAATGCGGAAGCCGTGCGTGTTGCGCATCTGCTCGTAGAGTGCGCGCACGTCGGCGACTTCGCGCTGGTCGAGCGACAGCCGCAGCGTGTCGAGCGCCGGCCGCCACAAGCGGCGATCGGCAAAAGTGCGGCCGAGCAGCGCGAGGCTTTCCGCTTCCTCGTTTCCGTTGCCCGCGTTTTGGTAGGCGAGATAGGCGGCGGTCGACGCCCGCTCCAGGAGACTGGTGCGCTCGGAGCCGTCTTTCGGCACGATCTGCAGGATCGTGCGCGCGATGCGAAGCCAATTGGCGCCGTCCTTCGGCTGCACGGCGGCGATCTGCGAGAGCGCTGTCAGGCCCGCTTTGTAGTCACGCTTGTCGAGCGCCGCGTCGGCGTCGCGGCGCAATGTCGCGACGGGCTTCGCGACGTCGCCCGCGTCCTGCTTGATCTGGGCCTCGAGCTTGATCGCAGCGTCGGCGAGGTCGTCGCGCTGAAAGGCCTTTTCCGCGGCAAAGGACGACACGCTGAGGACTACGACAAGCGCGGCGGCAAGGCCGGCGCGGAGACCGATCAACATTAAAATTCTCCCCTCCCGGCGGCGCCGCCGGAGTCATTCCAAGTCCAATGGTCAATCGTGTCGGACTCGTGACGCATGATTGTTGCCGGAATATTGCTTCGTCTGCCTCACTTCATTGTTGTGGGCGCCGCGTCGCGCGCGGACCGGCCTTATGCGCCGCCGGTGCCGCGCGGCGCCGACAAGGTCGCGAACGGCCGCGCGCTCTCGAAAGCGCGGGCGGCACGCAGAACGAGCGCGTCCTGCCGCGCCGGCCCGACGATCTGCAGCCCGATCGGCAACCCGCCCGATGTGAAGCCGCAAGGCGCCGACGCCGCCGGCTGCTGCGTCAGGTTGAAGGGGTAGGTGTAGGGCGACCATTCCACCCACTCATCCCCGTAGCCGCCTTCGTCCGGAGCTTCCTTACCCGCCGGCAGCGCCGGAACCGGCATCTGCGGCGTCAGCAGCAGATCGTAGCGCTCGTGGAACCGCGCCATGGCATTGGCGAGATCGGCGCGGCGACCATAGGCATTGAGATAGTCGGTGACGTTATAGCCACGTCCCCGCTCCGCGGTGCGCAGAAAGCCGGGATCCATTTTCGCATGCTCGCGCGCGGGGATCGCGCCGACGACGGACGCCGAGACCGCCCCCCAGATTTCCCGGATGGTCGCATCGGCCGCCCCGAGATCGGGGTCGGCCTCCTCGACGATCGCGCCGAGGTCGCTGAACACCGCCGCGGCCCGCGCCGTAGCTGCCTCGACCTCGGGATCGATCTTGGTCACGGTGCCGAGCCGCGGGCTCCAGGCGATGCGCAAGCCCCGCACACCCTCGTCCAAGCCGACGCGGAAATCCGGCGCCGGCGTGTTCCAAGCGGACATGTCGCGCTCGTCGGCACCGCTGACGACGGACAGCATCAACGCGGCATCGGTCACCGTGCGGGCGAGCGGACCGAGATGCGCCAGGATCGAAAACGGCGACGCCGGATAAGCCGGCACGCGGCCGAAGCTCGGCTTGATGCCGAAGACACCGGTGAACGCCGCGGGAATACGGATCGAGCCCGCGCCGTCCGTTCCGATGTGCAGCCAGCCGAGATTGAGAAGCGCCGCCGCCGCCGCGCCGCCCGAGGAGCCGCCGGTGGTGCGGTCGAGATTCCAAGGATTGCGGGTGACGCCGGTGAGCGGCGAGTGGCAAGCGCCGATCCAGCCGAATTCCGGCAGCGTCGTCTTGCCGAGAATGACCGCGCCCTGCTCGCGCAGCCGCGCCACGGCCGGCGCGTCCTCCGCCATCGGATTGGTGTCGGTGGTGGCCGAGCCCTTGCGGCAAGGGAAGCCCTTCAGCCACACATTGTCCTTGACGGTCGCCGGTACGCCGTCGACCAGACCCCGAGGTTCGCCCTTCGCCCAACGCGCCTCCGAGGCGCGCGCCGCCTCCAGCGCCCCGGCCTCGTCCACCAGGATGAACGCGTTGATGACCGGATTGAATCGCGCGATGCGCGCGAGCGCGTCCTTGACCGCCTCGACCGGCGAAAGCGCGCGCCGGCGATAAAGGCGAAGAAGGTCCGCGGCCGTCAGGTCATGGATCTCGGTCATCGGCACGAACGCTCGCGGCAAGTGGTTCGACGAGGTCGGACCAGTCTGTCAGCGGCCGGAGAGGAGCGCAACGCCGGCTTCGTTCGCGACTGCGTCGAGTTGCCGGACCAGCGCGGGCGGGAGAGGGATTCCCTTTTCCAGCCGCTCCGCGCGCCGCCGCAGCCGGTCTTCGCCCGGAATGCGCACGGCCGCGACGCCCGGAAGCGCCTTCGCGCTACGCAACACGCCGATCTGACGGTCCATCTCGGCCTTGAACTGCTCGAGCGGCTGAAAACGGGCGACATCGAGCGCGATGATGAATTGCCCGGTGTTGCCCGCGCCGGCCCCTTCGGCGCTGAACTCCTTCACCTCGCGCCCGAACGACGCTCCGTTGAGGACGCCGGCGAGAAGTCCGATGATCAGGGCGAGCCCGCTCCCCTTGTAGCCGCCGATCGGCAGAAGCAGCGCCTCCGCCGCCTTGCGCGCGTCGGTCACGGGCGTACCGTCCGCCGGATCGACCGCCCACCCCTCGGGCAGCGGCTTGCCCTCCAGCGCATGCTTTCGGATGACGCCGAACGACGTCACCGACGTCGCCATGTCGAGGACCACGGGCGCCTCGCGCCCGGCGGGGATAGCAACCGCCAGCGGATTGGTGCCGAGCAGCGCCTCCGCCCCACCCCACGGCGCCATGTGGTTGGCGCTCGAATTGGCGCCGTAGATGCCGATCATGCCGGCCGCCAGCGGAATGCCGACATAGATGCCGGCGGCGCCCGCATGGTTCGACCGTCGCGCGCCGACCCAGCCGATGCCGGATTCCCTGGCGAGTTCCACCGCCGTCTGCGCCGCGAAGCGCATGACGAGGTGACCCATGCCGTTGTCGCCGTCGACCAGCGCCGTCGCCGGCGAGCGCCGCGTCACGTGAATGTTCGGCCGCGCGTTGATACGGCCCGCGCGCAGCAGCGGCGCATATTGCGGGAGCCGGATCATACCGTGGGAGTCGAAGCCGGTGAGGTTCGCTTCGACGATCGCGGTCGCCGCCGTGTCGGCTTCCCTCCCCGGCAGGCCCAAGGCCGAAAGCACGTCGCGGGCGAAGGCGACCAGCGTTTCCGAGCGGAAGGGCGCCGGCGTCATCGCGCGGCGGCCTTGCGGGACAGCCAGTCCTGATACGATTCCCGGCGCATCTCGAACTGGTCGTGCGTGTGCGTATAGAGCGAACCGAACAGACGACCGATCGGGCGATAGGCCTCGGTATCGATGCGCAACGTGTCCGGATCGATGATGTTCTCGCGCACATGCATGGTGATCGCCTTGCCGAGCGCGATGTGACGCCCGGCGCTGACCTGGATCAGCGCGATCTTCTCGCACTCGAAGGCGACGGGAGACTCCGCGATCCGTTGAGGCCGCACGCGGTCCGAAGGCACCAGCGTGAGGCCGGCGGCCTCGCATTCGTTGATGCCGGGCGGAAAATCCACGGCGCAGATATTCATGCGCTCGGCAATCGCCTCGTCGACCATGTGGACGACGAACTGTCCGGTGTCGCGAATGTTGACCGTCGTATCCTTCAATGTCCGGTCGCCGTTCTCCTGCAATCCGAGCACCAGGACCGGCGGATCCTCGCCCAGCGCATTGAAGAAGCTAAACGGCGCCGCATTGTCGTGACCGTCCACCGAGCGGGTGGTCACCAGCGCGATCGGCCTTGGCACCACGGTTGAAGACAGCAACTTATACTGTTGCGCCGGCGACAGTTTTTCCATGTCAAACCGATACGGCACCGAAATTCCTCGCGTTCGCAGGCGGCATAGCGCCCTCACCGCCGTTCGGAATAGACGAGCGGCGGAGAAAAGGAAAATGCAGGCGGTGCAGGCCTATGCGCCGCCTGGCGTACAAGAAGGATCGGCCGGCAGGCAATGGGCGCGCGCCTCCTCGGCGCATGCATGGGGAGCCGATTGGAGGGAGCGGCTGCGGCTGTGTCCGCAAAGGCACAGTTCGATTCAATCGCACGAAAACGGCAGCGCCTTACACGCTTAACACGATCGCCTCGATTGACCGAAACCCAAGGCCCTGAATAGGTATCGAAGGGCTTGAGGTAACGCAGTCTGGTTGCGTTTGTAGGGCGATACCATGGGATTGTTTCGCCGCTCGGCGCTGGCTATTGCCGCGCTTGCGCTGTTTGGTACTTGCACCGCGTCGCACGCGGCGGACCTCGCCTATAAGGCGCCGTTCCAGCCGGCTCCGACCTTGGACTGGACCGGCTTCTACGCCGGTGTCGGCATCGGTTTTCACGCCGGCGACATCACGCAGTCGGGCTGCGTCGGCATCTGCCCGGACGGGGCCGAACTGAATAAGGCGTTCGGCGCGGTCACCGTCGGCTATGACTTGCAGTTCGCCAATAACGTCGTCATCGGCGCCTACGCCATCGTGCCGTTCACCCGGATCGATAAGACGTTCGACCTCGCCGGGTTTCTTTTCCCGCAGGAGACCCATTTTGCGGCGAATGTCAGCGCCCGGCTCGGCGTCACATTCGGTAACTGGATGCCTTACCTGTCGGCCGGCGTGACTTACGCCGACGTCTCGATCCACAACAACTTCACCAACATCACGGATAGCAACACCCACTTCGGCCCGTCGGTCGGTGTCGGCGTCGAATATCGATTCAGCCAGCATCTCTCGATCGACGGAAAATTCTTCTACGTGCACCTGCCGAAGAAGACCTACGATCTCGGCGGCGGCCCGGAGCAGTTCGGCGAGGATTCCGGCAATTTGCTGCTAACCGCGAACTATCGCTTCTGATCGGCTTTCTCGAAAAACCATGGACCCGGCCGCGTGACCGCGCGGCCGGGCTTTTCCGTTAGCCCGCAAATGTCCGATCTCTCCAAGATCGTCGACCTCTCGGCCCTTGCCCAGACCGCAGCCCGGCTCGAGGGCAAGACGGCCGTGGTCACCGGCGGCACCCGCGGCATCGGCCGTGCGCTTGTGGAACTGTTTCACCGCCATGGCGCGGACGTCGTTTTCACCGGACGGAACGAAACCTCGGGAGCGCAGGTCGCGCGTGAAACCGGTACCGCGTTTTTCGCGGCGGACGTGGCCGATGCCGATGCCACGGAACGGCTGATCGAGTTCTGTAAGGCGCGCAATGGCCGCATAGACATCCTGGTCAACAATGCCGGCCATTCGGCGCCGCGCGACAGCGTGCTGGAATTCAAGGACGCCGATCTCAATGTCATGATCGATGTGCACGTGCGTGCGCCGTGGCGGATGATAGCCGCGACCGCGCCGCTGATGGCGAAAGCCGGAGGGGGTAGCATCATCAACATTGCCTCGCTCGCGGCCCACCGCGTCGGCGCCAATTCGATCGCTTACGCCCTCGCCAAGGCGGCGCTCGTGCATTTGACCCGCCACGCCGCCGCCGCGCTCGGCAAGGACAGAATTCGCGTCAACTCCGTGTCGCCCGGATACATCGATACCGCGATTCATACCGCGGGCCTGACCGACGATCCCGACCGGCAGCAGATGTACGCCGAAGCGATCGCGCGGTTTCACAGCGTCAAACAAGCCGTGCCGATGATCGCCAAGGCCGAGGACGTCGCGGCCCTGTGTCTTTATTTGGCGAGCGACGACTCCCGCTTCATGAGCGGCGCCGATCTTCTGCTCGAAGGCGCATCGATGTGGGGGCAGGTCGCGAGATAGTCACAGCGCGGGGCGACGCACCATCGGACGCTCGATTTAAATGGCGACCCCGGGAGGATTCGAACCTCCGACCTTCAGCTTAGAAGGCTGCTGCTCTATCCAACTGAGCTACGGGGCCGTGCGGTCCACACCCTTAGATCACGATGATTTTGGATCGAATCGATCCAAAATCATGAACGCGATCGATTCTAACAACCTAGAGCGGGGTGCGGGCGGAAAACCGCTCCGCACTTTTCCTCATCCCGCTCCAGCGCGTTTTGCGCGTCTGTCGAGAATAGCAGCCGCCGCCCTGCTCTTTCCTTAGCGCCGCGTCAGAGGCCGCGCTTGCGGCGCTTCTTGGCGGCCTTGCGCGCCGCATACCGCTCGTCGCGCGCGGCCTTTTGCAACGCCTTGAGGGCGACGTCTTCCTCCGCGGCCTTGGCGGCCTCGCGCGCCCTTTCCTCGGCGGCGAGACGCTCGGCCGCGGCCGCGGCCTCCGCCTCGATCTTGGCGAGCCGCGCCCGCTCGGCCTCCTGCGCCTGCCTGGCGCGCTCGCGCTCGGCGGTCCGTTCCGCGCGCGCCGCAACGACCGCCGCGCGCTCGCGCGCCTTCTCGATCATGGCCGGGTCGTCCGGGCCGGGGGCCGCCTTGAACTTTGCCAGGAGCGCCTGCTTGGACTCGGCCGCGCGGCTCAGACGGTCATTGAAGTCGGGATGCTTGTAGCCTTTCATCGGTCCGTATCGGCTCCTTTTTCGCCGTCGAGAGAACGCCGCTGCGCGAGCATGGCGTGCTTGTCAGTTACGTTGGAGGTTTGAGAAAGCGGTTTGCGAAGAAACAGTTTGCGAAGCAACAATGGAACTCTGGGCAGTGGCGACCCCGGAGAGATTCGAACTCCCGACCCTCAGATTCGAAGTCTGATGCTCTATCCAGCTGAGCTACGGGGCCTCGTAGGCATCACGTGGCACGCGCCGGGGGCGGCGCGCAAGAGCGTCGATCAATGCGTCCAGGGCGTCAGGCGATTATAGGCAAAATTGTCGGCATAGGCGATGACGCGCCGCGCCATCACCTTCGGCTCGATCACCTGATACGGAATATGGCGCTGCTCGCAATAAGCGATCGCTTCCTCCTTGGTATCGAATTGCAGAGAGATCTGCTGGCGCATATCGGCCGAGCTCGTCCAGCCCATCAGCGGCTCGACCTCGCGCGCCACCTCGGGCTCGTAGCACAGCGACCATTCCTTGGTCTTCGCGGTGCCGGACTGCATCGCCGTTTTCGCAGGTTTGAAGATGCGGGCAAGCATATCGTCAGCCGATTCCGTTCTTACAATATGGTCGGGGCAGCAGGATTTGAACCTGCGACCTGGAGTACCCAAAACTCCCGCGCTACCAGGCTGCGCTATGCCCCGGATGGGACCGCGGCGCACCCGCCGAAGCCGCGCTTTCGATACACGTTTCGCCATGCGGCATCAACAGCGGCGCTTTGCCGAGCGAGCGCGCGGAGCCTCTTGCGGACCGGAGGGAAGCCGGGGCGACGGCAAGCGCGAGGAGAAGTCGAACGCCGGCGCCGCCCCCTGGAATCAGTGCGGCACCGGGCCGCCGTCCGGATGGACTTCCGCCGCCATCATGCCTTTCGGTCCCGGACCGAAACGGACGAGCAGCGTCTGACCGGGGCGAAGCTCGGCAATGCCGTAGCGGCGCAGCGTCTCCATATGAATGAAGATATCGGGCGTGCCGTCGCCGCGCGTGAGGAAACCGAAACCGCGCAGACGGTTGAACCACTTCACCTGCGCCCGCTCAAGCCCGCTCGTCGGTGTGACCGAAACATGCGTGCGCGCCGGCGGCATCTGCGCCGGATGGATCGCGGTCGAATCATCCATCGAGATGATGCGGAAGCATTGCAGGCCGCGCGCGCGCGGCAGCACCTCGCAGACAATGCGCGTGCCTTCGTACGCGACCTGGAATCCGTCGCGCCGCAAACAGGTCACGTGCAGAAGAACGTCCGGCATTCCATTGTCAGGAACAATGAATCCGTAGCCCTTCGACACATCGAACCATTTGATGACTCCAGTGACTTCGACCAGGCTTGCCGCAGACTGCTCGGACAAATCGCCGACAGTCTCCAGATCAAGCGCGTGATCCGCACTGAGTTCTTTTGGCCCCGTCCCGCCCGACGTCATGACGCCGTACGCCGCCGCTTCCTTCAGGCGCCTCTTGCGGACGCTTCAATCGAATCAACCGTTGTCGAAGATAACATCGTGACTTCGTCGAGAAAGCACAAAATGCACGGCGTGTCACATGAACGCGTCACCTGTGCACAATTTGCAACGCATTGCGGATCGTCACGCAATGAAATGCGCGAGCACGTCGCCGATGTCGTCGCGCACGACGAGATCGGCGATCTCGTCGAACTCCGTCGGTTCGCGATTGACGATGACCAGGCGTGCGCCGTTTCGCTTGGCCATCAACGGAAACCCGGCGGCGGGCCACACGACGAGCGAGGAGCCGACGGCAAGAAAAAGATCGCATTCGAGCGTGGCGTTCTTCGCATCCCGCATCGGCATGCCGGGCATCGGCTGGCCGAACGACACGGTCGCCGTCTTGATGAATCCTCCGCAATCGCAAACGCAAACATGCCCCTGGCATGCATCGTACTGCGTCTTGATCCAGGAGAGCTCGAAGCGTTTTTTGCAGTCGAGACAAATGGCATAAGTCGTGTTGCCATGCAGTTCGACGACGTGTGCGGCGGGCACGCCGGACATCTGATGCAAATTGTCGATGTTCTGCGTGACGATCGTCGGCGCCTTGCCGCGCGCGTGCAGCGATGCCAGCGCGCGATGCCCTCGCCCCGGCCGCGCGGCGCGGAATTGTTCCTCCATCGCGAAACGCCGCCGCCAGGTTTCGTCGCGCATCTCCCGACTGGCGATGAACGCATGGAACGGGATCGGCGGCATGCGCGTCCATATTCCTCCTGGGGAACGGAAGTCGGGAATGCCGCTCTCGGTCGAGATACCCGCGCCCGTGAACGGCAGAACGCGCTGAGAGGTCTCGATCATCTCGCTCAGGCATTCGATCGCGTGTTTGATGTCGGTGCTGATCATGAATGCTTCATCCAGTGGCCTTCTCGGCGATCCGGTTGGTATAGTGCGGCTTCCCCACCTCCTTCATGAGGAGACCTTATGCGTTATCTGCACACCATGTTGCGTGTTCGCGATCTCGACGCGGCTCTGAATTTCTACTGCAACCTTCTCGGCCTCAAGGAGGTTCGCCGCTACGACGACCAGAAGGCCAAATATACGAACGTGTTCCTCGCCGGCCCTGACGACGAGCCGCTCGTCGCCGAGAGCGTCAAAAACGGAGGCCGCCACGCGCCGTTGGTCGAACTGACCTACAACTGGGATTCGGAGGACTATGGCGAGGCCCGCTATTTCGGCCATCTCGCCTACGAGTGCGACGACATCTATGCCCTGTGCGAAAAGCTCATGAAGGGCGGCGTGACGATCAACCGGCCGCCCCGCGACGGCCGCATGGCGTTCGTGCGCTCGCCGGACAAGCAATCGGTCGAGCTGCTGCAGAAAGGCGACGCGCTGCCTCCGAAGGAGCCCTGGGCCTCCATGCCCAATACCGGCCACTGGTAACGGCGCGCCGGGAAACGAAGGCGCGTCACGCTGCTTGCCGCTCCCGGCAAAGCTCTCTATACCTCGCCGCGTTTCGCGAAAGTGCCTCGACGGCGCTTCGCGCGCGCCCTTCGTCTAGCGGTCTAGGACGCCGCCCTTTCACGGCGGAAACAGGGGTTCGATTCCCCTAGGGCGCGCCAAACCATATTCCAGGGCATTTCGGGAGGCGACATGATGCAGGTGGAAAGCAAGTCCGACCGCAAGATCAGCCGGCTGTTCCCCAAACGCATTCTGGCGGCGCTGGCAGTTGGCGCCGTCATGCTGATTTCCGGATTTGGCGATGCGTCGCCAGCGCAAGCCCAAGAGGCCGAATATGCGTGCCGTCAGGACGCGTTCCGCCTTTGTTCTCAATACATTCCAAACGAAGCGGCGGTGAAGGGCTGCATGCGGCGCAAGGCGCGCAGCCTCAGTCCGGTTTGCCGCGCGGAGTTCATGCGCGGCGGCAGGAAGGCGCGCCGGCATGTCCGCCACCATCGGCGCCATTATCGTCAGCATCATCGGCGTCACCGTTAGCTGTCAGCGGGCGGAGCGGGGCGCGCCTTAGTCTTGGCGACCGGCGGAGCCGATTGCCAAATGCCGGAAGTGAGGCTCGATGCCCACCCCCACCCGTCGCGACTTTCTCCTTGCCGGCGCCGCTTCCGCGGCACTTTTCGGTCTGCCTGGGCCGGCGGCGGCGAAGGCGTCGTTTCCGCAATGGGTGGAAACGTTCTGGCCCCGCGCCCGCGCGCGCGGAATCTCGGAGGCGACCTATCGGCGGGTGATGGGAAGCGTCAAGCCGGACACGTCCGTCTACGCGCTCGACCGCCGGCAGGCCGAATTCAACGAAGAGACCTGGCAGTACCTCAATCGCCGCGTGTCCGACTGGCGCATACGCCGGGGCAAGGAACAGGCGCGCGCCTATTCCCGCCTGCTCGGCCGCATCGAGCACGATTACGGGGTGGACCGTGGGATCATCCTCGGGCTCTGGGGGATGGAATCCGCCTTCGGCGACGTCGTCGATAACATGAAGCATCAGCGTCCGGTCATTCCGGCGCTTGCGGCCCTGGCGTGGGGCGATGCGCGCCGCCGCAGCTATTGGGAAAAGGAGCTTCTCAACGCCCTGGTCATCATCCAGCGCGGATGGGGAACGCCGCAGGACATGATCGGCTCCTGGGCCGGCGCCATGGGTCACACCGCCTGGATGCCCGAGGTCTGGCTCAATGTCGGGATCGATTACGATCACGATGGCAAGGTCTCCCCCTTCGGCGATCCTGCCGACGCGCTGGCCAGCAGCGCGCGCTATCTCGTCAACCGGGGCAAATACCGGCGCGGGGAGGCTTGGGGCGGTGAAGTCACTCTCCCCGCCGGCTTCAACACGCGCTTCGCCGACCGCTCGACCCGCCGAACGGTGGCGCAATGGCAGGCGGCGGGCCTGCGGCCAGCGAGCGGCAACGCCTTCCCGCGACTGAGCACGGCAGCGCTGTGGATACCGGACAGAGGGGGCCCCGCCTTCCTGATCGGGCAGAACTTCTTCGCCGTGCGCAGCTACAACCCCTCCTTCAACTACTCGCTGGCGATCGTGCATCTCGGCGACCGCATCCGCGGCGGCGGCCCGTTCGTACATCCCTTCCCCGGCGGCGAGCGGCCGCCGACGCTCGAGGAAGTGCAGGAAATCCAGAAACGGCTCACGGCGTTGGGCTTCGATACCGACGGGACCGACGGACGCGTCGGCCGCGAGACGATGCGCGCGGTGCGCAACTTCCAGCGCCGCGCCGGGATGCAGCCGGCGGACGGCTATGCGGGAGTGAAGCTGCTTGCCCGGCTGCGGCAGGGACTTTAAATTTCCCCCATGCTCAAGATCGAAAGCGAACGCGAGGACGACGGCCGCTGGATCGCCGAAGTGGCAGCCCTGCCCGGCGTGTTGGCGTATGGGGCAAGCATGGCTGAGGCGCATGATCGGGTGAAAGCTCTTGCCCTTCGCGTCATCGCGGACCGCCTGGAGCACGGCGAGCCGCTTCCTCCGGAAATCGCCGGCGTTTTTGAAAACGCATGACGTCCTGGCCTGCCGCGAAAGCATCGCGCGTATTGGCCGCGCTCATTCGACAGGGCTGGACCATCAAGCGACAGAGCGGCTCGCATCGCACGCTGAGCCGCCCAGGCCGCGCAGACTATATCTTTGCTTTTCATGACGGCGATGAAATCGGCCCTCGAATGCTCGCACGGATTGCGAGACATACGGGCTTACGCCCGTCCGACCTCTGAACTTAGAGCCGTCCGCTCGTCGGAACCGCCACGTCGCACACACGCAGTTGCACGCGCTCGCCGCCCTGCCAGCGATCGATGGCGAGGTTTCCCGCGACATGCAGCGAGCGGCCGCGATTCTCGATCAGCGCACGGCCGAGCGGTTGATCGCCGGCGCGAAAAGCAATGCCCGGCAGGAACGTGCCGTCGCCGGATTTGAGGCGCAGGCGCACGTGCCCGGCCCCCACCGGTTCGGCGAATGCGACGGTATGGGAGGGAAACACGAAGACGGGCTCAGGGTTGCCCGCCCCGAAGGGGCCGGCCCTCTCGAGCGACGAGACGAAGTCCGGCGTCGCCGCCGCGGCGGACAACGCGCCGTCGATCAGCAGGGCGCTCTCGCGCCGCGCCTGCGTGACGGAGGCGGACAGCGTCTCCTCGAGATAGGCGCGAAACGCCGCCAGCCCGTCGCGCCGCAGCGTGATACCGGCCGCCATGGCATGGCCCCCACCTTTGACGAGGAGGCCGGCGGCGACCGCGGCGCGCACGGCCGAGCCGAGATCGACGCCGGTGATCGAACGTCCTGAGCCCGCGCCTGTCCCGTCGACGCCGAAGGCCACGGCGAAGGCCGGGCGTCCGAAGCGCTCCTTCAGCCGCGCCGCGACTAGACCGACGACGCCGGGGTGCCAGTTGCCCGCCGTGACGACCACGGATCCTCGCTCCTCGATCCCGAGCGCCGCCAGGGCTTCCGCCTCGGCCTCCGCAACCGTCGCCAGTTCCAAGACCTGCCGTTCCTTGTTCAGGCGATCGAGCTCGGCGGCGATGGCGCCCGCCTTGATCGGATCGCTCTCGAGCAGAAGCTCGGCGCCGAGGTCGGCGCGGCCGATCCGCCCGCCGGCATTGATGCGCGGGCCGAGCATGAATCCGAGGTGCCACGGCTCGGGCGGCCCGGAGAGCCGCGCGACGTCCATGAGTGCCGTGATGCCGATGGCCTCGCGCCGGCGGATGGCGATCATGCCCTTCGCCACGAAGGCGCGATTGAGCTCTCGCAGCGGCGCGACATCGGCGATGGTGCCCAGCGCCACCGCGTCGAGGAGGTCGAGCAGGTCCGTCTCCGGCCGCTCGGCCGTCCAGAAGCCGCGGCGGCGCAGTTCCCGGTTCACGGCGACGACGGTGAGGAAGACGAGGCCGACGGCGGCGAGGTAGCCGAGCCCCGAGAGGTCGTCCTGCCGGTTCGGATTGACGACGGCGAGCGCGGGCGGAAGCGTCTCGTCCGCCTGATGGTGGTCGATCACGATGGTTTCGAGCCCGAGCGTTCGCGCCTCCTGCAGGGCGTCGACGCTCGTCGTGCCGCAGTCGACGGTGACGAGGAGTTGCGCGCCGCGCGTCGCCAGGGCCCGGACCGCCTCCACGTTCGGCCCATAACCTTCGAATAGCCGGTCGGGGATATGGATCAGCGGCTCCAGCCCCACATATCTGAGAAAGCGCGCGAGCACCGCCGCGGAAGTCGCTCCGTCGACGTCGTAATCCCCGAAGATCGCAATCGTCTCGCGACGCTGAATGGCGTCGGCGATGCGCCCCGCCGCCACCGCCATGTCGGTCACCGTGTCGGGGTCGGGCATCAGCCGCTTGATGGTCGGATCGAGATAGGCCGCGACATCCGCCGCCTCGACGCCGCGTCCGGCGAGGACCCGCGCCAGCAGTTCGGGAACGCCGCCGCGCTGGGCGATCGCGAGGGCCTGCGCGGCGCCGCGCGCGTCGAGCCGGTCACGCCACGCGCGTCCGGTGGCCGAACGTTCCACGCCAAGGAAGAAACGTGCCGTATCGGTGGTAGGAAGCGGCGTCGCGGGCGCCATCATCAGGCGCTTTCAGTCCGGGTTACAACGTCTTGCGATATTGGATGAAACCGAGATTGTCGGCCACCGAGTCGTAGAGCATGCGGCCAGGATAGTTGGTCTCATGCGTCAGCCAGTAGACGCGCCCGACCTTCGCCTCCCTCGCCTTCGCGTACACCGCCTCGATCAGCGCGCGGCCGAGGCCAAGCCCGCGCGCCTCCTTCGCGACGAACAGGTCTTGAAGGTAGCAATATCCGCCTTCGCTCCAGGTCGAGCGATGGAAGATGTAATGCACGATGCCGAGCAGTTTTCCGTCCTTGTAGGCGCCGAGAAGGTGCATCGGCTCGGCTGGGTCGTGCAGCCGCGACCAGGTCGTGCCGGTCGTCGCGGCCGGCAGGCTCACTTTATAGAAGGCCTGATAGCCCTCCCAGAGCGGCTCCCATGCCGCCCGCTCGGCTGGTCCGACCGGTCTGATTTCGATCGACGGCGGCGCCATGCTGCCCTCGCTCAATCCAGGAAGAACTTGTCGAGCTGACGGTGCTCCGCGCGGATCCAGCGGACCGTCCCCGTCACCGAGCGCATCACGACCGTCTCGGTCTCGATCGTGTTGTTGTTGAACTTCACGCCGCGCAGCAGCGAGCCGGTGGTGACGCCCGTCGCGGCGAACAGACAGTCGCCGCTTGCGAGGTCCTGCAACTCGTATTTCTTGCGCGGATCGGCGATGCCCATCTTCGCCGCCCGCTCGCGCTTGGCGTCGGTGTCGAGAATCAGCCGCCCCTGCATCTGGCCGCCGATACAGCGCAATGCCGCCGCCGCCAGCACGCCCTCCGGCGCGCCGCCGATGCCGAGATAGATGTCGACGCCGGTGTTTTCCGCGTCGGCGGTGTGAATCACGCCGGCGACGTCACCGTCCGTGATCAGGCGCACGGCGGCGCCGGTCTTGCGCACGGCGGCGATAAGGTCGGCGTGGCGCGGCCGGTCGAGAATGAGCGCCGTGATGTTCTCGGACTTTACGCCTTTCGCCTTCGCGAGGGATTGAATGTTCTTCTCGGGCGGCGCGTCGAGGTCGACAACACCGGCCGGATAACCGGGACCGATCGCGATCTTGTCCATGTAAACGTCGGGGGCGTTGAGAAGCGTGCCGCCCTCCGCCATCGCCATCGTGGCGATCGCGCCGGGCATGTTCTTCGCGCAAAGCGTCGTCCCCTCGAGCGGATCGACCGCGATATCGACGCGGGCGCCTTGCTTGTTGCCGACCTCCTCGCCGATGAACAGCATCGGCGCCTCGTCGCGCTCGCCCTCGCCGATCACCACCGTTCCCTGGATCGGGAGCTTGTTGAGTTCGCGCCGCATGGCGTCGACGGCGGCCTGGTCCGCCGCCTTCTCGTTGCCGCGGCCGCGCAACCGCGCCGCCGATACGGCCGCGCGTTCCGTCACCCGCACGATTTCCAGGGTGAGAATGCGTTCGATGATCTGGCTCGGCTCGACCTCGACGGCCGGCGATACGCCTTGCTTCTTGTCCATAGGTCCCCTTGGCTTAGCCAAACGCTCCACTAGATCACGATGATTTTGGATCGAATCGATCCAAAATCATGAACGTGATCGATTCTCATAACTTAGAGCGGGATGCGGGCGGAAAACCGCTCCACACTTTTCCTCATCCCGCTCTAGAGCATGATCCCGAAAAGTGGAAACCGGCTTTCGGAAAAGATCCTGCTCCAACAAACGATAACGATGGATCTGATTCAATGCTGTTGGATCAGACCCTAAGTCTTCTCGATTCTTATCACTTGCGGCTTGCCGGCGACCACCCCCGCGTCTTCAACCGCGGCAAGCGCGCGGCGCACGGCATCTTCGGTCGTGGCGTAGGTGATCAGGATGACCGGCACCGGAGGCGCCTCGTCGGTCACCTGGTCGCCCCCGTGAATGCCGTTTTGCGCCCGCCGCTGAACGATGGATTCCAACGAAATGTTCTCGTCGGCCAGATGGCGCGCGATCGCGGCCGCGGTTCCCGGCCGGTCGAGCGCCAGCAGCCGGATGTAGTAGCCGCCTTCATGCCGCTGCATCGGCAGCTTCTCGGCCGCGACAAGGTCGTCGGCGGGCACGCCGAAGGGGCGCATGCGCAAGCCTCGCGCGATATCGACGAGATCGCCGAGAACGGCGGACGCCGTCGCAAGTCCCCCGGCGCCGGGCCCGATCAGCGTAACTTCGGCGGCGGCATCGGCGTCGATGGTGACCGCGTTGGTCACGCCCATCACCTGCGCGATGGCGGACGTCTTCGGCACCATCGTCGGGTGCACGCGCTGCTCGATCCCTTGCGGCGTGCGCATGGCGACCCCGAGCAACTTCACGCGATAGCCGAGTTCCTCGGCCGCCCGCAGGTCCTCCGGCGCGATCGAGGCGATGCCCTCGACGTAAATGGCGTCGGCGTCCGGCTTCACGCCGAAGGCGAGGCTCGCCAGGAGCGAAAGCTTCTGCGCCGTGTCGTGCCCTTCGATGTCGAAGGTCGGGTCGGCCTCCGCATAGCCGAGCCGCTGCGCCTCGCGCAGACAATCGGAGAAGGACAATCCTTCCCTCTCCATCCGGGTGAGGATGTAATTGCAGGTGCCGTTGAGAATTCCGTAAATCCGTTCGCAGGAATTGCCCGCAAGGCCTTCCCGCAGCGTCTTGACGATGGGGATTCCGCCGGCGACGGCCGCCTCGAAATTGAGCGCGACGTTCGCCGCCTCGGCCTGCTGCGCAAGGCGTGGCCCATGCGCCGCCAGCAGTGCCTTATTCGCGGTCACCACCGCTTTGCCGGCGCTCAGCGCCTTCGTGACCGCCGCCTTGGCGGGATCGCCCTCGCCTCCTATCAACTCGACGAAGACGTCGATGTCCGGATCGCCGGCCAACGCGACCGGGTCGTCGACCCAGCGCGCCGCCGAAAGGTCGATCCCACGATCGCGTGTCTGGTCGCGCGCACTCACGGCGGTGATCTCAATCGCGCGGCCGCAACGCGCGCTCAACAGGTCGCGCTGCCGCGCGATCAGGGACACAAGCGCGGCGCCGACGGTGCCGAGCCCGGCAAGGCCAACTCTCAAAGGGGGATGACTCATCGAAACCGAAGAACAGATGCGCCGCGATCAGCGGCGCGTGGCAAGGGAGACCACGTTGTGCAGCTTTGTCGGCGCCGTTTCAAGAAACCGCCGGATGTTGCGGGCGGCTTGGCGTATTCGCTGCTCGTTCTCGACCAGCGCGATGCGCACGAAGCCCTCCCCGTGCTCGCCGAAGCCGACGCCGGGCGAGACGGCGACCTCGGCGTTTTCCACCAGCAGCTTGGAGAACTCCAGGCTGCCGAGATGCCGGAACGCCTCAGGAATAGGCGCCCAGGCGAACATCGACGCCGCCGGCGCGGGAATGGGCCAGCCCGCCCGCGCGAAGGCATCGACCATGCAGTCACGCCGCCGGCGATACGTCTCACGCATCTCAACGATGCAGTCCTCCGGCCCGTTGAGCGCGGCGGTCGCCGCCACCTGGATCGGGGTGAAGGCGCCGTAATCGAGGTACGACTTCACACGCGCCAGAGCCGCGATGATGCGCTCGTTGCCAACCGCGAAACCCATGCGCCAGCCCGGCATCGAGAATGTCTTCGACATCGAGGTGAACTCGACCGTGACGTCGACCGCGCCCGGCACCTGGAGAACGGACGGCGGCGGCACGCCGTCGAAATAGACCTCGGCATAGGCAAGGTCCGAGAGGATGAGGATCTCGTGCCGCTTCGCGAAGGCGACGAGATCGCGATAGAAATCGAGGTCCGCGACGTAAGCCGTTGGATTCGCCGGATAACAGACCACCACCCCGAGCGGCTTCGGAATCGAATGGCGGACGGCGCGCTCCAGCGCCTCGAAGAATTGCGGCGTCGGCTCGGACGGAACCGAGCGAAGGACGCCCCCCGCCATCAGGAATCCGAAGGCGTGGATCGGGTAGCTCGGATTGGGCGCCAGGATCACATCGCCGGGGGCGGTGAGCGCCTGCGCCACGTTGGCGAAGCCTTCTTTCGAACCCAATGTCGCGACGACCTGCGTGTCCGGATTGAGTTTCACGCCGAAGCGCCGGCCGTAATACGCCGCTTGCGCACGACGCAGCCCCGCGATGCCTTTCGACGCCGAGTAGCGATCGGTGCGCGGCTTGCCCAGCGTTTCCTTCATCTTCTCGATGACGTGTGCCGGCGCGGGAAGATCGGGATTGCCCATCCCAAGGTCGATGATGTCCGCGCCTTGATTGCGGGCCGTCGCCTTGACGCGGTTGACCTGCTCGAAAACGTAGGGCGGCAATCGCCGAATGCGGTGAAATTCTTCCATCTCGATCGCTCCAGCACCCGAATGTCGAATCGCCAAGGATGCGGCTGGCCGTTCTAACATGAGCCGCCGCGCCAGACGCCTATCGGGGGCACGGTTCCTTCTCGCATTTTTGCGCCGGTGTCGCCTGTTTTTTCGACTTGGCGTTCCTCTTCGGAGGAACCGTCGGTTTCGAACGGTTGATTTCCTCGCGCTTGCGAGCGGCGGCCGTGTCACGCGTCGTCATCAGGTCGGCTTTCAGCTTATCCCGTTCCGCCGCGGTCATAGCCTTTTCGCTCGGATCCGCCGTCTGAACGAAGACACCGGGGAAAGCCGCCGTATTCTCGGGACGTGGCGGCGCGTTCTTCGGCTCCCCGATCAACGGCATGCTGGCCATCATGGACCCGCATCCGGAAAGGCTTCCGCTTACGGCCGCCAATGCGAGCGCCGCCAGCGCGAATGCCCCCGGCGCGCGACGGCCACTCCCGCGGTGCGACTTCACGGTCAACCGAAAACTCATCCCGTTCTGCTATCAGCAATGACTTGCGGGTCGATATCTGGGTAATATGTCGCAACAATGGATCGCCAAGGCCTTAACGGTAAGGCCGCAGCGCACGGTCAGCGTGTCGTGAACGATAAGGCCAGGGAGGATACCAAGGCGGGAGGCGGCGTCGACTACGAGGCGCTGGCGCGTAACCTCGCCCGCATGATGGAGGAAGGCGGCAAGGCCCTGTCCGCCTACTTGAACCCGCGCGAGCAAGGCAAGGTCACCGACGACTCCGCGACCGAATGGGCCGATGTTTTCAAGACGTTGGGCAAGGTTGCCGAATATTGGCTTGAGGACCCGGCGCGCGCCGTGGATCTGCAGCGCAGCCTTGGCAGGACCTATCTGGACCTTTGGGCGCGCGGCGCCAAGCGTTTGAGCGGCGAAACGGCGGTCCCGCTGGTCGAGCCCGATCCGCGCGACCGGCGCTTCAAGGACCCGGACTGGACCGAGAACCCGTTCTTCGACTTCGTCAAGCAGGCCTATCTCCTGACGCTGCAATGGGCGAACCATCTGGTCGTCGACGCCAAGGATCTCGACGATCGCACGCGCCTGAAAGCGGACTTCTATGTTCGCCAGATCGCCAACGCGCTGGCGCCGTCGAACTTCGTGATGACGAACCCGGAACTGTTGCGCGAGACCGTCGCCACCAACGGCGCCAACCTCGCGCGCGGCATGCATATGCTGGCCGAGGACATCGCCGCCGGCGGCGGAACGCTGAAAATCCGCCAGTCCGATGCCGAGAGCTTCGCGGTCGGCCGCAATCTGGCGCTGACCCCCGGCAAGGTCATCTACCAGAACGATTTGATGCAACTCATCCAATACGCGCCGAGCACGCCGAGCGTCTTCAAGACGCCGCTACTGATCGTGCCGCCCTGGATCAACAAGTTCTATATTCTCGATCTCACGCCCGAGAAATCGATGATCAAGTGGTGCGTCGACCAGGGGCTGACGGTCTTCGTCATCTCCTGGGTCAATCCCGACGCCCACCTCGCCACCAAGGGCTTCGACGACTACATGCGCGAGGGCCCGCTGGCGGCGCTCGACGCGGTCAAGAAAGCGACCGGCGAGAGCAAGGTGCATTTCGCCGGCTACTGTGTCGGCGGCACGCTGCTCGCCATCACCCTCGCCTACATGGCCGCCAAGCGCGACCGGCGCGCCGCGTCCGCGACCTTCTTCGCCACGCAGGTCGACTTCACCTATGCCGGCGACCTGCAAGTCTTCGTCGACGAGGATCAGATCGAGGCGGTCGAGCGGCGCATGTCCGAGCGCGGCTATCTCGAAGGCAAGCGGATGGCGACGGCGTTCAACATGCTGCGATCGCACGAGCTGATCTGGCCCTACGTCGTCAACAATTACATGCGCGGCAAGAAGCCGATGCCGTTCGATCTGCTGTTCTGGAACGCGGACGCGACGCGCATGCCCGCCGCCAACCACTCGTTTTACTTGCGAAATTGCTATCTCGAGAACAACCTCACCAAGGGCAAGATGGAAGTGGCCGGGCAGAAGCTCGACCTCGGCAAGGTCAAGATCCCGATCTACAATCTCGCCACCCGCGAGGATCACATCGCCCCGGCGAAGTCCGTCTTTCTCGGCTCACGTTTTTTCGGTGGTCCGGTGCGTTTCGTGCTGGCGGGTTCGGGGCACATCGCCGGCGTCGTCAATCCGGTGAGCAAGAACAAGTATCAGTATTGGGCCGGCGGCAAGCCGGTCGGTTCCGTCGAGCAATGGCTCAGCAAGGCGAAGGAACACCCCGGCTCCTGGTGGCCGGACTGGCTCGCCTGGATGACGAAGATGGGCGACGAGCGCGTGCCGGCCCGCGAGCCCGGCGGCGGCAAGCTCAAGCCGATCGAGGACGCGCCGGGCAGCTACGTCCGCGTCCGGGACTGAACCGTCAGGGCCTTATGCAGGGCGGCCCCGCTCCCCTTGACTCGAAGCGCCACGTCGCCGAATTGGGCTGGTGCTGCATGCGAGGGCGCGCCGCATGAGCGGGACCGAGATCGCACGCCACGTCGTCATCCGCGGCCGCGTCCAGGGCGTCGGCTTCCGTTATTGGACGCAGCGCGAAGCGCTGCGGCACGACCTGCGGGGCTCCGTTCGCAATCGCCGCGACGGCACGGTGGAGGCGACCTTCTCGGGCCCGGCGGACGCCGTTTCGGCGATAATCGAGGCCTGCCGCCGCGGCCCGCCAGGGTCGGCCGTCTCGGCCATCGAAGCCGCCCCTGAGGCATGGGGGGAAATGCCGCTCCCGCGTCAGGGCGAGCGCTTCTCGATCCTCTCGACCGTCTGACCGGCGGCGTCGACCGCCACGCCGAAAAGACCCTCGAATTCCCTCCGCAGCGCCCGGTCGACCTCCGGCATCGACGCCGTCACGCCGAGATCGGCAAGGCTGGTGACGCCGAAGCGGGGATCGGCGATGCCGCACGGCACGATCCCGGCGAAGTGCGAGAGATCGGGCGAGACATTGAGGCTGACGCCATGCAGCGTCACCCAACGGCGCACTCGGATACCAATCGCCGCGATCTTGTCCTCGCGGTCCGGCCCCTTCTCCGGCCGCGCGACCCAAACGCCGATGCGGTCCTGGCGGCGTTCCCCGCGGACTCCGAATTG
>JBDHSU010000028.1:0-33015 GCA_039808325.1 Variibacter sp.
GGTCCGCTTCACGGGTCGTCTCCGCCTGTCGCCGCCATTGTCGTATGAATGATCCCGCCGGCACCGTTCGCGCCGGGCGAAAGCGAAGGCCTTGCGGGGCGATTGGTACGCGCGTAGCGGGCTTATAGGGGAGGGGCGGCGGCCAAGTCAATGCGACATGTCAGGCTGTTTTAAGGGGGCGCGCCCATATGAAGCCTTCCGATGCTGCTTCACAGGCACCGTCACCCGAAAGTGAATTGGCGTGTCGCCGCGGCGGCCCGGTTCGACGGTAAGATCGCGGGAGGAGCGCCGATCGATTGCCAGCCGCCGGGTTTGCCAAAGCCGATGCCATTGGATGAACCGACCAAGCCGCCGGACCCTCGATCTTCCGGCCGTTTCCCGGTCGGCAGGATATGGCCGCTGGTCGCCCTCCTGGCCATCGCGGCCCTGGTTTTTGGCATGGGCTGGCATCGGGAGCTCTCGATCGAAGGCCTGATGCGGCGGCGAGCGCTGCTCGATGCGTTCATCGAGGCGCATTATTTCAAGACCTTGGCGGCGTTCATAGGCATTTACGTGGTCGCGACCGCGCTGTCGGTGCCGGGGGCGGCGCTGTTGACGGTCGCGAGCGGCCTGCTGTTCGGCTGGCTCGTCGGCGGCATGGCGGCGGCCGCCGCCGCGACGGTGGGCGCCGCCATCGTTTTCCTGGTCGTGCGCAACGCATTGAGCGGCTATGTCGAGCGCCGCTTCGGACCGCGCATGGCCAGGCTTGCGCAAGGCTTTCAGGCCGACGCCTTCAATTACCTCCTTTTCCTGCGTCTCGTTCCTGTGTTTCCGTTCTTTCTCGTCAATCTCGCGCCGGCGCTTTTCGGCGTGCGGACCGGCACCTTTGTCGTCACGACCTTTATCGGCATCCTTCCGGGTACATTTGCCTATGCTTTTTTCGGGGCGGGCCTCGATAGTGCGTTCGGGGCGCAGGAAATGGCCTACAAAGCGTGCCTCGCCGCCGGGACGCGGCCGTGCGAACTGACGTTCGACATACGGGCGGCTCTGACGCCGCAGCTCCTTTTGGCGTTTGCCGCGCTGGGCGTGCTGGCGCTGCTGCCGGTGGCGCTGCGGCGCTGGCGCTCGACGGCAGACGCGTCGGCATGAGAACGTGTGGCCCGCGCCGGCGCCTTCGATGGTGGCTCCCTCATGGCTGAGCGGCTCGCACCCGATATCTGCGTCATCGGCGCAGGCTCAGGCGGCCTGTCGGTTGCCGCGGCGGCGGCTGCGTTCGGTGTTTCCGTCGTGCTGATCGAGCGCGGCAGAATGGGCGGCGACTGCCTCAATTCCGGCTGCGTGCCGTCGAAGGCGCTGCTGGCCGCCGCGAAGCGTATGCATGCGCTGCGCACGGCGTCCGCCTTCGGCGTCAAAGCGTCGCGCGCCAAAGTCGACTTCTTCGACGTCAACGCCCATGTCGAGGAAGTGATCGCCGCCATCGCGCCGAACGATTCCAGGGAGCGCTTCACCGGGCTCGGCGTGCGGGTCATCGACGGCGCGGCGCGGTTCCGCGACCGCGGTACCGTCGTGGTCGGCGACGATTTCGAGATCGCGGCGCGCCGCTTCGTCATCGCGACCGGCTCGACGGCGGCGGTGCCCCCCATTCCGGGGCTCGACGACGTGGCCTTCCTCACGCCTGAGAGCCTGTTCGATCTGACGCAATGCCCGAAGCACCTCGTCATCGTCGGCGGCGGGCCGATCGGTCTCGAGATGGCCCAGGCGCATCGCCGCCTCGGCGCCGAGGTCACGGTCCTCGAGGCGGCGCGACCGCTCGCGAGAGACGATGCGGAATGCGCGGCGATCGTGCTCGATGCGCTCGAGCGCGAGGGCGTCGAGATCCGGTCGGGCGTCACCGTCGCGCGTGTCGAGCGCGCGCGCAGCCGCATTCGTGTCGTCCTCGTGACGCCGGACGGCCATGAGGAAGTCATAGAAGGGAGCCACCTCTTGCTCGCGGCGGGCCGTCGCGCCGACGTCGATGATCTCGGCCTCGATGCGGCCGGCATCGCTTACGAAATGGATGGCGTGCGCGTCGATAAGGGCCTGCGGACCACGAACCGTAAAGTCTATGCGATCGGCGATGCCGTCCTCGGCGCCTTGCGGTTCACGCATGTGGCGAATTATCACGCCGGTCTGGTGGTGCGAAATGCGTTGTTCCGTCAGCCGGTGAACGCCGGCAAGGGCGTCATTCCATGGGTAACCTACACGGATCCGGAGCTCGCGCAGGTCGGATTGCAGGAAGACGAGGCCCGCGTCCGCTATGGCGCCATCCGTGTGCTGCGTTCCTCGTATCACGAGAGCGACCGTGCCCAGGCGGAGCGTCGCACGAGCGGCCACATCAAGATCATTACCGACAGGAAGGGCCGTATCCTCGGCGCCACCATCGTCGGGGCGCAAGCCGGAGAGCTGATCGCGACCTGGACGCTGGCGATCACGCAGAAGCTCAAGGTCGGCGCGCTGCTCGGTACGGTGTTGCCTTATCCGACGCTCTCGGAGGTAGGAAAACGTGCCGCGCTGACCTATTTCACCCCCCGTTTGACCGCTTCTTGGGTGCGGCGCATCATATCCGCGCTGCGTCGCCTTGGATGAGGGCGCGCGTTTCCATGATGCCACGATGACGAACGCCTCGGTCGAAGAGAAAGCAGCGTCGACATCGAAGCCGCGCTTTGGTTTGTCGGGCAAGCTGCTGCTGATGACGGTTCTTTTCGTGATGATCACGGAAGTGCTGGTCTACGTTCCGTCCATCGCAAACTATCGGCTGAACTGGCTGCGCGACCGGCTGGCGGCGGCGCACACCGCCGCGCTCGTTCTCGACGCGGCGCCGAGCGGCATGGTGCCGGAAAGCCTCGCTCGCGAGATCCTCAACAGCGTCGGCGCCAAGGCGGTGGCGATGAAGACCGGCAAGCAGCGCCGGCTGCTGGCGTTCTCGGAATCGTTGCCGCCTGTGCATGCCGAGATCGACATCCGCACGGTCTCGTCCTTCCGCGCGATCGCGGACGCGTTCGACACGCTGTTCGGCTCCGATGCCGACAATCTGCGCGTGGTCGGGCCCGCGCCGATGGGCGGCGAGTTCGTGGAGATCGTCGTACCGGAGGGGCCGCTGCGGGCGGCGATGTGGCGGTTCTCGGCGAACGTGCTGCTTCTCTCGCTCTTCATCTCGGCGGTCACGGCGGCGCTGGTTTACCTGGCGCTGCACTTCATGATCGTGCGGCCGATCCGCCGGCTGACGGTCGGTATGGTGCGTTTCCGTCAGGAGCCGGAGAATCCCGCGCGGATCACATCGGCGAGCGGACGGCGCGACGAGATCGGCGTCGCCGAACGTGAGCTCAATGCGATGCAGACCGACATCGCCTCGATGCTGAATCAAAAGAGCCGCCTCGCGTCGCTCGGATTGGCGGTGTCGAAGATCAATCACGATCTGCGCAACCTGCTCGCGTCGGCGCAACTGTTCTCGGATCGGCTCACCAGCATCCCTGATCCGACGGTGCAGCGCTTCGCGCCGAGCCTGATGCGTGCCCTCGAGCGCGCGATCGCCTTCTGCCAATCGACGCTCTCGTACGGGCGCGTGCAGGAGCCGGCGCCGGAGCGGCGCTTGATCCTACTCGAGCCGCTGGTGGAGGAAGTGCGCGAGACGTTGGGCCTCGCGGAGGATTCGCCGGTGCGCTGGGTCTGCGCGATCGAGCGTGGTCTCAGCATTGACGCCGACCCCGATCAGCTCTTTCGGGTGCTCGTCAATCTCGGGCGCAACGCGCTGCAGGCGCTCGAAGCGCGCGCGCCGAACGATCCGGCGCGCGATCAGATCCGCATCACCGGGCGGCGCGAGGGTTCGGTCGCCGTCATCGAGGCGTCGGACACCGGCCCCGGCATCCCCGAGCAGGCAAAGCTGCATCTGTTCGAGGCGTTCCGCGGCTCGACGAAGGCCGGCGGCACCGGGCTTGGCCTAGCCATCGCTGCGGAGCTGGTGCGGGCGCATGGCGGCGAAATACGGCTGGTGGACGGCACCATCGGCGCGACGATCTCGATCGCGATTCCGGATCGGCCCGTCGAATTGCGCTCGCGGCGCAATCTGCGGCGGGCGTGACGCGGCGGCGCGTCACGCCGCGCGGGCGAGCGCTCCGTCGATCATGCCGACCGTGTTGGCGATGCCGTAGACGGCGACGAAGGAGCCGAAGCGCGGCCCTTTCTCCTGCCCCAGCAGCACCTGATAGAGCATGTTGAACCAGTCGAGTGCGACGCCGGGCTTGCCGTCCTTGCCTTTCTTCTTGGTGTCGAGAAACGGCTCGCGCCGCCCGATCTCGTAGACGACGTCCTGGATTGCTTCCGCTGTCGCGTCGGCCGGCAATTGCGAAAGCGCGTCGCGCAGATCCGTGAGAGCGGCGCGTTCGCCGTCGGTCGGCTCCCGGAACTTCTTCTCCGGCAGCACGAAGTCGCGGAAATACTGGATCGCGTAGCCGACGAGCGCGTCGAGCTTCGGATGGGTCTGCGGCGTGACGCCCGGACGATAGCGGCCGATGAAGCCCCACAGCGTCTCCGCGTTCTCCGCATTCGACGAGGAGACGAGCGTGAGCAGCATCGCGAACGAGATCGGCATGTCGCTCGCGGGCGGATGGCCGGAATGGATGTGCCAAACCGGATTGGAGAGCTTCTGCTTGGCGTCCTGGCGGGTGTAACCGTCGAGGAATTGCTGATAGTCGTCGACATTGCGCGGGATGACGTCGAAGTAGAGCCGCTTCGCCGCCTTCGGCTCGCGATACATGAAGAGCGACAGGCTTTCCGGGCTCGCGTAGCGCAGCCATTCCTCGATGGTGAGGCCGTTGCCCTTCGACTTGGAGATCTTCTGGCCCTTGTCGTCGAGGAAAAGCTCGTAGTTGAAGCCCTCCGGCGGCGTGCCGCCGAGCGCGCGGCAGATTTCGCTGGAGAGTTTCACGGAATCGATGAGGTCCTTGCCGGCCATCTCGTAATCGATGCCGAGCGCGACCCAGCGCATCGCCCAGTCCGGCTTCCATTGCAGCTTGCAGCGCCCGCCGGTGACGGGCGTCGTCACCGGCGCCTTCGTCTCCGGGTGCTCGTAGGTGATGGTGCCGGCCTTGGCGTCATGCGCGATCACCGGCACCTGCAGCACGACGCCGTTTTCGTCGATCGGCAGGAAGGGCGAATAGGACTGCGCGCGCTCCTGACGCAAGGACGGCAGCATGATGGCCATCACCGCGTCGAAGCGTTCCAGCACCTTCAGCAGCGCGGCGTCGAAGCGGCCCGACATGTAGCATTCGGTCGACGACATGAATTCGTAGTCGAAGCCGAACTGGTCGAGGAAGCTGCGCAGCCGCGCATTGTTGTGCTGGCCGAAACTCGGATGCGTGCCGAACGGGTCCGGCACCAGCGTCAGCCGCTTGCCGAGATGTTGCGCGATCAGCTCCTTGTTGGGGATGTTGTCGGGGACTTTGCGCAGGCCGTCCATGTCGTCGGAGAAGGCGATCAGGCGGGTCTTCACCTTGTCTTCGGTGAGCACGCGGAAGGCATGACGCACCATGGTCGTGCGCGCCACCTCGCCGAAAGTGCCGATATGCGGCAGGCCGGACGGCCCGTATCCGGTCTCGAAGATGACCTCGTCCTTCGGCATTCGCTCGAGCCGTTTGACGATCTTGCGCGCCTCCTCGAACGGCCAGGCCGACGATTGCTCGGCGAGGGCGCGCAGGGATTGGGCGGTCAAGACTTCGGTCGACATACGGTTCTCCGGAGGCGGACGTGGCAGGCGGCGTCCGCGGCCTGCTCCCTCCCGCCTGGTGGGGGAGGGTTGGGGAGGGGTGTACGCAGCATATTTTGCGTGTCTGGCCTACCCCCCCTCCCTGTCCCTCCCCCACAAGGGGGGAGGGAACCACTCCATCAAGGCGCGATGCGCGTCTGCCATCGTCATCGGATTTTCGCCGCTCAAAACGGATTGATCGGGAAATAGCGCAGCCACAGGTCTGTGAAGCGGCCGGTTTCCCATAGACGATAGAGCGCCCAGTTCAGCGCCTGGCGCAGCGTCTGGTTGCCGCGCTTGACGGCGATGCCGATGCCGTCGCCGAAGTAGCGGCTTTCGAGGAACGGTCCGCCGCGAAACGCGCAGCAACTCTGGGAATCGCTGCCGTTGAGCCAGAATGCGAGCTGGATGCCGTCGCCGAACAGGAGGTCGGCCTCGCCGTTGCGCAGCGCCTCGGTTGCGGCGGCGAGCGTCGGATAGGGCTTGACCTCAGCCTCGGTGAAGAAGGCCTTCAGATAGGCCTCATGGGCGCTGCCCGCGACGGCGGCGATTTTCTTGCCCTCGAGGCGCTCTGGCAGCACGTCCTTGATCGGGCTGTCGCTGCGGGCGACAAAACGCGCGGGCGAGCGATAGTAGGGATCGGTGAATTCGACCTTGCGGCGGTTGTCCGGTGTCGCCGCCATGGAAGCAATCGCCGCGTCGCCGCGGTTTTCCGCGAGCGCGTCGACCAGCGTGTCGAAACGGCGCATCTGCACGGTGCAGGCGACCTTCAACTCATCGCAGATCAGCCGGGCGAGATCGACATTGAATCCGATCGGATTGCCGTCCGGGCCCGCATAGTCGAACGGCGGATAATTCGTCTCGGTGAGGAAGCGGATGACCGTCGTCGGCTGCAGAACCGGTTTTTCCTGCCGGCGCTTCGGATCCCAGAAGCCGGGCACCGCGAGGGCCGGCGGCAGCTTGGCGGCCGGGCTTGTCGCGGGCTGAGCCCGCGCCGGCCGGGTGTCCGCGAGCCCCGCGACGAGAACGGCGGCCGCAACGGCCAAACCGAGGCCGCATAACGCTCGCGTGATTTTCAATTTAGATTTAATCTTAGGTTGCATGAGCGTGTACGGGCGAATGTCCACCAAGCGCCGCTTATAGGCCACGGGCTGGCGGCGTAAAGGTGGCGAGGTTGGGGGTGGCGTGGCGTTCGGGGTTGAAAGTAGCGGGCGCCGCGTGCTTGGCGGGCGGGCGAGGGAAGCGCGCGCGGTGCCGCTGCCGCCGCGGCGGCAACGCGGCGAGCCCGATTCCCTCGCGGCCCGCGGCGCCGTCGCATCCTGTCCCGAACTGGATTGCGTCCGTGGCCGCTTGCCGCCCAGCGTCGTGGCCGGCGCGGAGGCGCGTGCGCTAAAGGTCGGCGTCGGCGCCGATCGGGTACTGATCGACGCCGGCGTCATGTCGGAAGAAGAGTACATCCGTGCGCTGGCGCAATGGCTGCACCTGCCGTTCGAAACGCTGGAGCACATGCCGCGTGCACTGTGCCCGCTTTCCGACGCGGGCCTGCTGACGGCGGCACGGACTCCGATCCTGCCCGTCGAACTGGGGGACGGGCCCGCGCGCGTGGTGGCGCCGCGTGGCCTGGCGGTGCGCCTTCTCGTCAAGGCGGCACGGGCGCATCAGTCGCTTCCTTTTGTGCGGCTTGCGGCGCCGCGCGCGCTCGACCGTTTCGTCGCGCGGCATGGCGCGGCGGCGCTGGGGCAGGCGGCGACAGGCGGGCTCGACGCGCGCTGTCCGATGTACTCATCGGCGCCACGCCCGACGCCGCGCGCGATCTGGATCGTGCCGCTGCTGGGGCTCGTCGCGCTCGCCACGGCCCTGTGGCCCGGTGCTTTATTGAATGTCCTCGCGCTCTTCCTCACCGCGCTTTTCATCGGCTGGACAGTCTTGCGTCTTCAATGCCTGTTCGCGTCGGCGGAGCCGACGACGCGCGCGGCGCCCGCGCTGCCGGACGCGGCGCTCCCGCTCTATACGGTGATCGTCCCCCTTTATCGCGAAGCTTCTTCCGTTCGCGGCCTGGTCGGCGCGCTCAAATCTCTCGATTATCCGCCGGAGAAGATGGATGTGAAATTCGTCGTCGAATCCGACGACCGCGAGACACGTGCGGCGCTCGAATCCCTGGCGCTCGGGCCGCGCTTCGAAATCATCGTCGCACCCGACGCGGGGCCGCGCACCAAGCCGAAGGCGCTCAACGTCGCGCTCGCCTTCGCACGCGGCGATCTGACCGCCATCTACGACGCGGAAGATCGGCCGGAGCCGGACCAGCTGCGCCGCGCGGCGGCGCTATTTGCGCAAGCGGGTGGTGATCTCGCCTGCGCTCAAGCCGCGCTCACCATCGATAATACGGGCGATAGCTGGCTCGCGGCGCTGTTCACCGCGGAGTATGCCGGACACTTCGATGTGCTGCTGCCGGGGCTTGCCGCGCGTGACTTGCTGATTCCGCTCGGCGGCACCTCGAACCATTTCCGCACCGACAGGCTGCGCGCCGTCGGCGGATGGGACCCCTTTAACGTCACCGAGGACGCCGACCTGGGGACACGGCTTGCGCGCTTCGGATTGAAGACCACGACGCTCCCCTCGACGACGTACGAGGAAGCGCCGGCGCAACTCAACCCGTGGCTCAAGCAGCGCACACGCTGGTTCAAGGGCTGGATGCGCACCTCGATCGTTCACATGCGCCAGCCCTTGCGGTTCGCGCGCGACATCGGCGCGGCATCGTTCCTGGCGTTTCACTTGACGCTGGCGGGAACGGTTCTCGCGGCGCTGGTGCAGCCCTATCTGCTGTTTCTGCTCGCGTGGCTGTTGGTCGAGGGGGCGATCGTTCTGCCAGCGGACGTCGAGAGGGGAACGAGCATGTTGATCGCGACGCACGCCGTCGCCGCCATCGGCGGCTATGTGACGGCCGCGGTTCTCGCGCTCGAAGGCTTGCGCCGCCGCGGCCTCCGGCGCGCAGGATGGGTCCTGGCGCTGATGCCCGTCTATTGGGCGCTGCTTTCCGTCGCGGCCTGGCGCGCTGTATTCCAGCTTCTGTTCAAGCCGTATTACTGGGAGAAGACGCCGCACGGGCTGGCGCGGACGTCGCGCCGGGCGCAGCGCGGTCAGAGATAGCGGCTCAGGTCCGCGGCGGCCTCTTCCGGCTTCCGCTTCAGGTTGAAGGGCGCGACGAAGCGGCCTTGCTTATCCATGAGATAAACGAGCGCCGTGTGGTCCATCGTGTAGTCGCCGTCCTTGGTCGGAATTTTGCGCGAATAGACGCGATACGCCTTGGTCATCTTCTCGATCGCTTCCGGAGTGCCGCTGAGGCCGATCAGATGCGGATCAAAACTGGAGAGATAGTCCTTCATCACCTTCGGCGTGTCGCGTTCGGGATCGACGGTCACGAAGAGGGCGCGCGTGCCGTCCGCCTTCGGGCCGAGCGCGCGCATGACCTCCGACACCTCGAAAAGCGTCGTCGGACAAACGTCCGGGCAATGCGTGAAGCCGAAGAAGACGAGGAACGGCTTTCCTTTCAAGTCTGTGTCCGTGACCGCGGCTCCGTTTTGATCGGTGAGCTTGAAGGGGCCGCCCACGGCCGCGGGCACGACGGCGCTCGGCGTGTTGTTCGTGATGAACATCATGACGAGAAAGACGCTGGCCAAGCCCGCGCAGAACGCCGCGGCGATCAATCTCAAGCGTTTCGTACGTTCGCTCAATCCGGCCATGCGCCGTGTGCCCTTTTCAGAAGCAGGTCGCTATGCCCGCCAGGATCATTTCCTGGAAAATAGCGGTGCCGTAATGCGCCCACAGGGCGACGGTGCCGGCGAGGAGAATACCGGCGGCCGCCGCCAGCAGCATCAGCGCGCGCAACTGCCACGGCCGGCCGGAAACCGGCCGCGGCAGCGCCGTCGCGGGGGTGTTGCTTGCATCCATGGGTCTCACATAGGCCCGAACCGTCATAGCGGCAACGGCCGTGGCGTCGCACGCGCGGCTTTTCGGTCGGGGGAACGAGGTTCGCGCCCCCTTTTGGCATTGTCGCGGTTTCTTCACGCCGGTGGGTTGTCGGTTCGCGCGAAAACGCTCCTGCGGCTTGATTCAACTGCATTGAATCGCACCTGCCTCTCTTCTTACGGTTCGAGCGTGATCGTTTCCGAAAGCCGGATCCCGCTTTTCGGGATCATGCTCTAGTAATCGACGCCGACGAGATAAAGTCCTTCCGGCGGCGCGACGGGGCCGCAGGCGGCGCGATCGCGCGCGGCCAATGCGGCGGCAAGGTCGGCCGCGGTCCAGCGGCCTTCACCGACCCAGATCAACGATCCCACCATCGAGCGCACTTGATTGTGAAGGAAGGAGCGGGCCTGCGCATGGACTTCGACGAGTTCGCCGGTCCGTGTCACGTCGAGGGACTGCAATGTGCGCAGCGGCGACTTGGCTTGGCAGTCGGACGAGCGGAAGGTCGTGAAATCGTGTTTTCCGATCAGCGTTCGCGCGGCGATATGCATGGCGTCGGTATCCAGCGGCCGCGGCACGCGGACGGCGCGCAGCCGCTCGAGTGCGAGATCGGGGCGGCGGTTGACGATGCGGTAAAGATACCGCCGCCGCACCGCCGAGAAGCGGGCGTCAAAATCGGCGCCGACGCGGGCCGCGTCGCGCACGGCAATCGGATGCGGGCGCAGATGTGCGTTGAGCGCATCGCGCACGGTTCCCGGATCGTGGTCCTTGTCGAGATCGAAATGCGCGACCTGTCCGAGCGCGTGCACGCCCGCGTCCGTCCGTCCGGCGCCCTGCAGCGTGACGTTCTCGCCCGAGAAAGCGGCGATCGCGGCGGTGAGGGTGCCCTGAACCGTCGGCACTTCCGCCTGGATCTGCCAACCGGCAAACGGGGTGCCGTCGTATTCGACGGTGATGCGATAACGCGTCATCAGCGCACGATCCCGAAAAGTGGACACCGGTTTTCGGGTAAGACCATGCGCCGTTAAAAGAGTTTGATGCCGGGTGGGAGCGCGTTGCCGCGCAGGAACTCCGCCGCCTGCATCGGCTGGCGTCCGGCGCGCTGCACTTCGAGCAGGCGGATCGCGCCGCTGCCGCAGGCAACGGCGAGCGCTGCGTCAAGTACCGTGCCGGGCGCGCCGGAACCGTCCGCCCGCGTCGTCCGCAAGACTTTCACCCGGGTCGTCTTGCCGCCCTCGCCATATTCGAACCATGCGCCGGGAAACGGCGAGAGGCCGCGGCAATGGTTGTGCACCTCTTGCCAGGGGTGGCTCCAATCGATGTGGGTTTCGGATTTTTCGATCTTCGCCGCGTAGGTGACGCCCTCGGCGGGCTGCGGCGAAAAGTGCAGCGAGCCGCGCTCGAGCGCGCCGAGGGCGCGTCCCATCAGATCGGCGCCGAGCCGCGCCAGGCGATCGTGCAGTTCGCCTGCGGTCATGTCCGGCGCGATGGCCAGGCGTTCCACCATCGCGACGGGTCCGGTGTCGAGCGCTTCCTCCATCTTCATCACCGCGACGCCACTCTCGGCATCGCCGGCCATGATCGCGCGGTTGAGCGGGGCCGCGCCGCGCCAGCGTGGCAGCAGGGATGCGTGCAGGTTCAGACATCCGAGCGGCGGGGCGTCGAGCACGGCTTTCGGCAAGATCAATCCGTAGGCGACGACAACCGCAGCGTCCGCGCCGTGCGTTGCGAAGACTGCTTGCGCTTCCGCCGTGCGTAGCGTTCCAGGTGTCAGGACGGGGAGTCCGAGACGAAGCGCCTCGCGCGCGACGGGTGTCGGCGTCGGGGCCATGCCGCGTCCGGCGGGGCGCGGGGCGCGGGTATAGACGGCCGCGATCTCATGCCCCTGGCCGATGAGCTCGACCAATGTCGGCACCGCAAAATCAGGCGTTCCCATGAAAACGAGGCGGAGCGTCATGACCCGCTCCGCTCGTGCGCGTGGCCGATCATTCCGCCGCCGCGCGCTTTGCCGCCTTGGTGAACTTCTTGACGATGCGGTCGCGCTTCAGCTTCGAGATGTGATCGATGAAGAGGACGCCGTTGAGGTGATCGATCTCGTGCTGCAAGCAGGTCGCGAGAAGCCCCTCGGCATCGACTTCGTGCGTCTTGCCGTCGAGATCGGCGTAGCGCACGCGCGTCACCGCCGGACGGTCGACGTCCTCATGGACGTCTGGGATCGAGAGGCAGCCTTCCTCGTAGGTCGAGAGATCGTCCGACCGGGAAACGATCTCCGGATTGATGAAGACTTGCGGCTGCCGCGGCTCGTCCTTCTTGGCGAGATCGACGGTGACGATCCGCTTCAAGACGCCGATCTGCACCGCGGCCAGGCCGATGCCGGGCGCGTCGTACATGGTCTCGAACATGTCATCGACGAGCGCGCGGATATCTTCCCCGGGTGCGACCGGTTCGGAGACAAGACGCAGGCGGGGGTCGGGAATCGTGAGAATGGAGCGGATGGCCATGGGCGCGATTTAATTTGTGCGCCTCACATGGTCAATCGCGCTCGGAACGGCCGACCGACGATGCGGCATAAAAAATGCCGGCGCAGCGAAAAGCCGCGCCGGCCTGAACGATCGCGTCGGCGATATCAGCGGAAGCGCCGATGATGCCTGTAGTGCCGATGGCGGTGATAGTGGCGGCGCCAATGATGATGCCGGTGCCAGCGATAATGTCGGTGCCAGTAATAACGGCGCCAGCGATAGCTGCGGCACCAGCCGCTCCAGGCACGACAGTGCCAGGCGACTTGGGCCTCCGGCGAAATCCCGTTGGCAGCGATCTTGATAGCGTCGGGCGAAACAGTCATGGCCGACGCGCCCATGGGAGCGGCGAAAGCCAGCGCCAGACCGGCGATGGCCATCAGCAGGAATTTACGCATGTTCTCCTCCAGTTGGCCGGCGCAGCCGGCCTGGTTGGAACGGCAGAGACTTTCACGCCATGGATTCAGTGACTTGCGGGCGATGAACGGTGCCTGAACGGTGCGACAATTTGCGCCGGCCGGCGCAAAATCTTATCCGTTCGCTCTTCGTTCGCGTCGATTGCCCGAATCGGGTTATGAGAGCGCATGAGCGTCGATCTGAACAAATTCCTGGCAAGTCTGGCGGCTCTCGAACCCGGCGCCGTTATTCTCGCGGTGGCGGCATTCGTCTCGATCGGTATGATTGTGCTGATTTTTCTGGCCATGCGCCTGCTTCGCAGGCGGACCGAGGACGAGCAGGCGCGGTTTGCCCTCGCGCATGACCTGGAGCTGCGCATCGGCGATCTGGCGCGCGTCCAGGCGGAGATGACCGGCCGCGTCCAGGGCATGGGCGAACTTCTGTCCGGCGGCCATGCCGAGCTTGCCCGCACGGTCAACGATCGGCTTGACGCGGTGACGCGCAACCTTGGCCTGTCGATGGAAGCGAACAAGCAGGGCACGGTCGAGGGGCTGCATAAGTTGCACGAGCGCCTCCTCGTGATCGACCGGGCGCAGAGCAATATCACCGACCTTGCCGCGCAGGTGACGTCGCTGCGCGAGGTGCTCTCCAACAAGCAGACGCGCGGCGCCTTCGGCCAGGCGCAGATGGAAATGATCGTCCAGGACGGCTTGGCGAAAGGCAGTTACGAGTTCCAGTATACGCTCTCGAACGGCAGCCGCCCCGACTGCGTCGTGTTTTTGCCGGATGCGCGGCCGCTCATCATCGACGCGAAGTTCCCGCTCGAAGCGGTGACGGCGTTCCGCGGCGCGCAGAGCGACGACGTGCGGGTCGCGGCCGCGCGCCAGCTTCGCCAGAACATCACCACGCATGTGAGCGATATCGCGCGGAAATATCTCATTCCCGGAGAGACGCAGGAACTGGCGCTGATGTTCGTGCCGTCCGAGTCTGTTTATTCCGAACTGCACGACGCCTTCGACGACATCGTGCAGAAAGCGTTCCGCGCGCGCGTCGTCATCGTCTCCCCGACCTTGCTGATGCTGGCGATCCAGGTGATCCAGCAGATCCAGCGCGACGCGCGCATGCGCGAGGCGGCCGACCAGATCCATGCCGAGGTCGGTCATCTGATGGACGATCTCAAGCGGCTCAACGATCGTGTCTACAAGCTGCAACAGCACTTCGCGCAAGCGAACGAGGACGTGCGCCAGATCGTGGTCTCGGCCGAGAAGATCGAGCGGCGCGGCACGCGTATCCGCGAGGTCGAGTTCGACGAGGACGACGACGCAGCCGCTCCCGCGAAACCGACCCTGGTGAGCTCGGCTGCCGCGACGCGCTGACGCGCCGCCAGCCCACAGCTTGTTCCCGATGGCGGTGGCGATTCACCGCTGCCTCTGCTAGGCCGCAGGCATGAGCGCCTCCGGCACCGCGCCGCCCCGTCCGACCTTTGCGCAGACGATCGCGGTGTATCTGCAGCCGCGCGTCCTGATCGTGATGTTCCTCGGCTTCGCGTCGGGGCTGCCGCTCGCCCTATCCGGTTCCACGCTGCTTTTCTGGATGCGCGAGGTCGGCGTCGATCTCGGCACCATCGGGCTGTTCGCGCTGGTCGGCACGCCCTACACGATCAAGTTCCTGTGGGCGCCGATGGTCGATGCGCTCAACGTGCCGGTGCTCTCGCGGCTGCTTGGGCGCCGGCGCGGCTGGCTCATCTTCGCGCAGCTTCTGCTTCTGGCGGCGATCGCGTTCCTCGGAACGCGCAACCCGGCGGCGTCCGCCTGGGGCGTGGCATTGGCGGCGTTTCTCGTCGCCGTGGCCGCGGCGACGCAGGACATCGTGATCGATGCGTTCCGGGTCGAAAGCCTGCCGGAGCGGGAGCAGGCGGCGGGCATGGCCGCGTTTGTCGCCGCCTATCGCGTCGGCACGCTCGCGTCCACGGTCGGCGCGCTCCTGCTGGTGAGCGCCTTCGAAGCTTACGGCTTCTCGCGGCCGAGCGCCTGGACGGCGAGCTACATCGTGATGGCTCTGCTCGTCGTCGTCGGAATGGTGACGGCACTGATCGCGACCGAACCCGAGAATTCCGCAACGGCCGGCGCGACGCCCATGGAAGGACGCTCGATTGCGCGGGTTTGGAACACGGCTCTCGGCGCGTTTTCGGATTTCCTCTCCCGCGATGCCGCCTTTGTCGTCCTCGTCTTCATCGTCCTGTTCAAGTTCACCGACGCGCTTGCCGGCGTCATGACCGCGCCGTTCGTCGTCGACCTTGGCTTCACGCGCAACGAATATGCGGCGATCATCAAGGGCGTCGGGCTCGCGGCGACGCTGATCGGCGGCTTCGCCGGCGGTTACGTGGCGTGGGTCTATCCGCTCGTCACCAGTTTATGGATCGGCGGCATCCTGCAGGCGCTGGCGAATCTCGCTTTCTCCTGGCAGGCGGTGGTCGGCCACGACATCTGGTGGCTCACTTTCGCGATCGTGCTGGAGAATTTCACCAGCGCCATCGGCACGGTGATCTTCGTCGCCTATCTTTCGGCGCTCTGCCGCAATCCCCTGCACACGGCGACGCAGTTCGCGCTGCTCACAGCGCTCGCCGCGGTCGGGCGCACCTATCTCTCGTCCGGCGCGGGATATCTTGCCGAGCAGACCGGCTGGGCGACCTTCTTCGCGCTGTGCGCGATCGCGGCGATCCCGAGCTTGCTGCTGCTCGCGTGGCTGCAGGCGCGGGGACATTTCAGGGTGCTGGCGGCGGAGAAGGAAGCGTCGTCGACCGCCTAAAACGTCGTGCGCTGGCGGATCGCGGCGGCAAGGGTGCCGTCGTCGAGGTAGTCGAGCTCGCCGCCGACGGGAACGCCATGCGCGAGCCGCGTCACCTTCACATCGGCGTCGGCCAAAAGCTCGGTGATGTAATGCGCCGTCGTTTGCCCGTCGACGGTCGCGTTGAGCGCGAGGATCACTTCCGTCACCTCGGGCGCGCTGGCGCGGCCGATGAGCGTGTCGATCGCGAGATCGTCCGGTCCGACGCCGTCGAGCGGCGAGAGCGTGCCGCCGAGGATGTGATAGCGCGCATTGATGGCGCCGGCGCGTTCGAGCGCCCACAAGTCGGCGACATCGGCGACGACGACGAGGACTGAGGGATCGCGGCGCGGATCGGTGCAGACCGTACACGGGTTCTGGCTGTCGACGTTGCCGCAGATGCGGCACACCGTGATCGTGTCCAGCGCCGTCTGCAGCGCGGCGGCGAGCGGTGCCATCAGCGGTTCGCGCTTCTTGATGAGAAACAGCGCGGCGCGGCGCGCCGAGCGTGGCCCGAGGCCGGGAAGGCGCGCGAGCAATTGGATCAGGCGTTCGATCTCGACGCCGGCAACGGCCTTGGCCATCAGAGATCGACCTCGTGGCCGCCGGCGGGGTCGATCAGCGACTGCAGGCGCGACGCGCCGAGGCGGGCGAGACGCAAGGTCATGCTGCGCCGCGTCGCGCCCGCGAGCTTATGCACGGGCGCCTCGCGCAGCATCTCCGCGCCGTAACCGTCGGCGACGATGAGGCCGGCTTCCACGGGAAAGATCTCGGCCGGCACATGCGGCGCGGTGGCGAAGAACAGGCGGTCGCAATGCCAGCGGTATTCCGGCCACTTCGTATCGGCGCGAAAATCCGCGATCGAGGACTTGATCTCGACGATCACGATCTCCCCGTCGGCGCCGAGCGCGACGATGTCGGCGCGGCGGCCGGAGGTGAGCGACATCTCGCTGATGCAGGTGAAGCCGAGCGCCTTGAGCAGACGGCCGGTGCCGCGGGCAACCGAAAGCGCCGTCTCCGACTGGCGGCCGTCGACAATCGTAATGTCGGCGCGAAGGGCGAGCGATTCGAAACTCATGCCGGCGACTCTTGCACCGTTTTAGCCGTGCCCGGAAGAGGCGCGCTCCGGAAACGCCGCCGCGAGGCCCGCGCGGGTCGCCGGTAGCACGCCGCGTTCGGTGATCAGACCGGTGACGAGGCGCGCCGGCGTCACGTCGAAGCCGTAATTGGCGACCGGAGAACCCGGCGCGACCACCTCGATCGTTTCGGTGCGGCCGTCCTCGGTGCGGCCGGTCATGCGGGTCACTTCCTCGGCGCTGCGCTCCTCGATCGGGATCTCGGCGACGCCGTCGTCGACGGCGAAGTCGATCGTCGGCGAGGGCAGGGCGACGTAGAACGGCACGTTGTTGTCGCGCGCGGCGAGCGCCTTGAGGTAGGTGCCGATCTTGTTGCAGACGTCGCCTTGCGCGGTGACGCGATCGGTGCCGACGATCGCGAGATCGACGCGGCCGTGCTGCATCAGGTGGCCGCCGGTGTTGTCGGGGATCACCGTATGCGGCACGCCGTGATGCCCGAGCTCCCAGGCGGTGAGCGCGGCCCCCTGGTTGCGCGGCCGCGTCTCGTCGACCCAAACGTGGACCGGAATACCCTTGTCATGCGCCAGGTAGATCGGCGCGGTCGCGGTGCCCCAGTCGACGGTCGCGAGCCAGCCCGCGTTGCAATGGGTGAGCACGTTGACGCGCTCGCCCTTCGGTTTCGCCGCCGCGATCGCCTCGATCAGCGCGAGGCCGTGACGGCCGATCGCGGCATTGATGGCGACATCCTCGTCGGCGATCTCGCCGGCGCGGCGGAAGGCGGCGGCAACGCGCGCGTCGCGCGGCTGGTTGCGCACCGCCGCCATCATCTCGTCGAGCGCCCAGCGCAGATTGATCGCGGTCGGCCGCGTCGCGAGAAGTGCGGCGTAGGCCCGCTCCAGCGCAGCGTCGGACGGGTCGGCGCGCAGCGCCAGCGCGACGCCGTAGGCGGCGGTCGCGCCGATCAGCGGCGCACCGCGCGTCTGCATGCTGCGGATGGCGTGCGCCGCCTCGGCGAGGTTCGTCAGCCGCAACGTTTCGAATCGGTGCGGCAGCTTCGTCTGGTCGATGATCCCGACGCTCGTTCCGTCGGGCTCGACCCAGATGCTGCGCATCGGCTTGCCGTCGACCTTCATGTTCGCCCTTTCCGGCGCTGAAATAGGCATGTTCCGCCCGGGAGGCAAAGCGGCTTCATTCGGATGTCGCTCCGCGTAGCGCTGTGACCATCAGATGGCGCACCCGTGCCTCGAGGTCGCGCGCGGTCGTCTTGCGGTCGACCACGGCGTCCGCGCGGATCGGCTCGCCGGCGCTGATCGTGACGTCGATCGCGCCGCGGCGGATGATGGCGGCGAGGTGCGGCAGGAGATCGAGGTCGCCATACCAGGCGACGCGCGGGCGATGACGCCGGCCGAGCGGAACGCCATTGCCGGCCGTGTAGGCGATGGCGGCGGGCTGGATCGCGATATCGCCGCGCGGCATCTTGTCCGCCGCTGTCTCCACGGCGGCGATGAGACTGGAGCGGAAGGGCAGCACGCGATTGCCGTCGCTCGAGGTTCCCTCGGCAAAGAGAACGATACGCTCGCCGTTGGCCAGTCGCTCGCCGATCGAGCGGTTCGCCGCAACGGTCGCGCTGCGCCGGGTGCGATCGATGAAGACGGAGCGTTGCAGCCGCGCGAGCACGCCGAATACCGGCCAAGTCGAGACCTCGCGTTTCGCGACAAAGGCGACGGGGACGATGGCGGTGACAACGCAGATATCGAGCCAGGAGACATGATTGGCGACGATCAGGGCCGGGCCGGGGGCGAAGCTCCCGCGCAGGCGAATGCGCACGCCGAGCAGGCGGCATACGGCGCGGTGAAAGAAAACCGGAATGGTTCGCCGGATCGGCAGGCGCAAGAGCAGCGCCAATGCTTGCAGCGGCAGCAGAAGCAGAATGAGCAGGGCGACCGCCACCGCGACAGCGGCGACGCGCATCAGTTCTCGGCTTTGTCGGAATCGCCGAGCGGCACGGCGTAGAGTTCGAGGCGGTGATCGACGAGCCGGAAGCCGAGGCGCCGCGCCACTTTCGCCTGTAGTTCCTCGATCTCCTCGGAACGGAATTCGATCACCTCGCCGGTGCGCAGATTGATGAGGTGGTCGTGATGCGTGTCCGGGATCTGCTCGTAGCGCGCGCGGCCCTCGCGGAAATCGTGCCTCTCGACGATGCCGGCGTCCTCGAGCAGGCGCACCGTACGGTAGATGGTCGAGATCGAAATGCGATCGTCGATCTTGTTGCAGCGGCGATACAGCTCCTCGACGTCGGGGTGATCTTCCGAGCTCGCCAGCACGCGCGCGATGATGCGGCGCTGCTCGGTCATGCGCATGCCTCTGGCTTCGCACTGGGCCTCGATGTCGCTCTTCTTCGCTGTGGTCACGATGCTACGTTGCAATGTTGTCTGCTGGCCGTCCACGCGCGTCCCCGCCGCGATGATGCTTGCAAGATAGGCGTGCGCGGGCGCTGCGTCTATGGCGTCAGAGGTCGCGCCGCAGCACCATTGCCGCCGACGCTCCGCCGTCCGGCTGCGGGTAATATCCGGCGCGTCGCCCGACCTCGCCGAATCCGGCGCGGGCGTAGAGACGGCGGGCGGATTCGTTTGCCTCGTCGACCTCGAGAAAGACCGTGCGGACGGCGAGGCCGGCGAGACGCCGCAGGTGCAGATCGAGCATCCGGCGGGCAATCCCACGCCCCCGCCGTCGCGGATCGACGGCGACGGAAAGAATCTCGGCTTCGTCGGCGGCGCGGCGGGACAGGATGAATCCGGCGAACTGGCGTCCGAGCAGCGCGCGTTGCGCGAGCACGGCGCGGTCGAGCAGCAGCGTCTCGACTTCGTTCTCGCTCCAGCCGCGCCGGAACGACACCGCGTGCAAGGCCGCAATGTCGGCCGCGTCCGCAGGCGTTGCGTCCACGATCGCGGCTTCGGCCGGTGCGAAGAATCGCTTGAGCGTCCCGATCATTGCCGCGGCAGGCGCGCCGCATCCTGCGGCTGCGCGTCGGGCGCGCGCAGGTAGAGCGGGTTCGCGGGAGCCGATTGGGAGTCGGCGACGGCGCCGAGCCTGGCGACCCATTCGATCTCCGGCGCCGGCCGCGGCGCCGCGACGGTCGGCGTTTCACCGCCTTGCGGCCAGGCCTGGGCCAGGGCCTCGGCGGCAGAGCCGACCAAGTGCACCGGCCCTTCGATATGCGGCAGGGCGTCCGCCACCTTCGCATGACGCGCCGGCGCCAGCGTGCGTCCGCCGGGGCCGAAGACCTGGATGAAGACTTGCGCGTGGCGCGCGTCGATCGCGGCGACGACGGTCTGCGCGCTGTCGGCTGAAATCGCCGGCGCCGCATAGGCGGCGAGCGTCGAAACCCCGACCGCCGGGCGGCCGGCGGCAAGCGCGATGCCGCGCGCGGCGGAGAGGCCGACACGCAGGCCGGTGAAGCTTCCGGGGCCGACCGTGACGGCGATGCGGTCGAGCTCGGCGAACTCGAACATCGCCTCGTCCATCACCCGCGCGATCAGCGGCATCAGTGCTTCGGCGTGGCCGCGCGCCATTTCACGGCTTTCCTGCGCCATGACGATCCCGTGCTCGGAATCGTAGATGGCGGCGGCGCAAGCGCCGAGGGCCGTGTCGATGGCAAGAACCCGCATGGGGTTCGGTTTGTAGCGGAGGAGCGGCGAGGAGCCAACTCCATAACCTCCCGCCCCCCGCATGCGGGGGAGGGGTGCGCCCGCGCCTGCGGCTAAACCGGCCGGACTTCCGTGACGTCCGGGACGAAATGCCGGAGCAGGTTCTGGATGCCGTGCTGCAGCGTCGCCGTGGAGGACGGGCAACCGGAGCAGGCGCCCTTCATGTTGAGAAACACGACGCCGTCCTTGAAGCCGCGGAAGGTGATGTCGCCACCGTCATTGGCGACGGCGGGGCGCACGCGCGTCTCGATCAGCTCCTTGATCGTGTCCACCGTCTCCTGATCGGCCGGATCGAAGAACTCGGCGTCGTCGCTCGTCGCGGGGGCGTCGGCGCGCACGATCGCGTCGCCCGACATGTAGTGCTCCATGATCGCGCCCAGGATCTGGGGCTTGAGCTGCTGCCAGTCCCCGTCGGCCTTGGTGACGGTGATGAAGTCGGACCCGAAGAACACGCCGGAGACGCCCGACACCTCGAACAGCCGCTCGGCAAGCGGCGACTGCGCCGCCTCTTTCGCGTCCCGCATCTCGAGCGTCCCGTCTTCGAGGACAATCCGGCCCGGCAGGAATTTCAGGGTGGCCGGATTGGGCGTGGGCTCGGTCTGGATGAACATGGTCGGCTCCTTGGCCGGCGAGGAAAGGGCGCGCCGGCGAATTATCCTCGTGGGCGACCCTTAAGTGGGCCCTGGCGGCGCGCAGGTCAACGCTTCCCGCGCTCGAAACGGTCGTCGGGGGCTTTATTCGGCGGCCCGTTTATTCGGCGGCCTGGAGGATTTCGCGTGAGCGCGTGACGCCGTCCGGCCAGACGCGGTCATATTCCGCGATCAAGCCCTTGAGCGCGTCCGACTCCACGGCGGCCTTCAGCTTCTCCATGCTGGCGAACTCATAGAACGCGTAATGCGCGGCCGGGTCCGTCGTGCTCCAGGCGCGCGATGCGCCATCGGCGCCGAACGCCTTTACGGCGTCCGGAAGATGCTCAGTCGCATACCAACGGTCGAACTTGCCGCGCAGGGATTCGTCCGAGACCACCGAGCGCACCATGAAGATCGCCTTGCGTGACATCGCTTTCTCCCCGTGCCGCGGGCGCGTCCTTACGACAGCGAATCGAGCTCGTCGTCGGTGAGCTGGCCCGGAACGATCGTGATCGGCACCGGGAAATCGGAGATTGTTTTTCCCAACCCCGAAACCAGCGGGCCGGGGCCGTCCTTGCCGACGCCGGCGGCGAGCACCAAGGTCGCGATGTCCTGGTCTTCCTCGATCAAGCCGAGAATCTCCCCGACCAGTTCGCCCTCGCGGATCGCGCGCTCCGGCGTGATGCCGGCGGCGCCGTTCACGCGCCCGGCGAAGCGCGTCAGCGTCGTGTTGGCTTCCTCGTTCGCCTCGGCGCGCATCACCTCGGCGACGCCGAGCCATTGCTGATTGCGGTCGTGCGGCTCGATGACGCGCAGCATGATCAAGCCGGACTCGTTCCGCGCGGCGCGCCGCGCCGCGTAATAGACGGCGCGATCGCATTCCGGCGTATTGTCGATGATCACCAGGTATTTTGGTTTGTGGCCGGCCTCATAACTGCGGCGCTTGGAGATCATCCCCTCACTCCTGCATTTTCAACGGCGTCGCGCACAAGCGAATGCTGCCATGCCGGACGGGGCAACGACAAGGCGGCGGCAGACGGCCGTCTCCGTAGCATTCGCGGCCCATCGTCAGCGTCGCACGAAGCCGACGATGTCCTTGACCGCCTTCATGGTTTCGTCGGCCATGGCGCGCGCGCGGTCGGCGCCGTCGACGAGGACAGCGTCGATCGCGGCGGGGTCTTGCACCAGCCGCTTCATCTCGGCGCCGATCGGCCCGAGCTTGGTGACGGCAAGATCGACGAGCGCGCCCTTGAAGGCGGAGAACTGGCCGCCGCCGAAATCCTTGAGCACGTCGGCTTTGGTGACGTCGGCGAGCGCGGCGTAGATGCCGACGAGATTGTCGGCCTCCGGCCGCCGGGCGAGGCCGGCCTGCTCGCTTGGCAGCGGTTCCGGATCGGTCTTCGCCTTGCGGATTTTCTGCGCGATGGCGTCGGCGTCGTCGGTCAGGTTGATGCGCGAATAGTCCGAGGGATCGGACTTCGACATCTTCTTGGTGCCGTCGCGGAACGACATTATGCGCGTCGCCGGCCCTTGGATCAGCGGCTCGGTGAGGGGGAAGAACGCCTCGCCGTGCCCGTGCTGATGAATGGACTCGCGGAAATCGTTGTTGAATTTCTGCGCGATGTCGCGGGTGAGTTCGACGTGCTGCTTCTGGTCCTCGCCGACGGGAACGTGAGTCGCGCGGTAAAGCAGGATGTCGGCGGCCATCAGGTTCGGATAGGCATACAACCCGACCGACGCGTTCTCGCGATCCTTGCCCGCCTTGTCCTTGAACTGCGTCATGCGGTTGAGCCAGCCGAGGCGCGACACGCAATTGAAGACCCAGGCAAGCTCGGCGTGGCCCGAGACCTGGCTCTGGTTGAAGACGATGTGGCGCTTCGGGTCGACGCCGCAGGCAATGAAGGCCGCGGCGACCTCGCGGATATTGCGGGTCAGCTCCGCCGGGCCGCCCCACACCGAGAGCGGCACCGTGATCGCGTGCATGTCTACCACGCAATAGATGCAGTCGTAGCTGGTCTGCAGCTCGACGAAGCGCTTGATCGCTCCGAGGTAGTTGCCGAGATGCAGGTTGCCGGTCGGCTGGACGCCGGAAAAGACGCGTTCCTTGAACGCCATGGGAAGACCTCTGCTTTGTGCGACGCGACATGCCATGCCGGACCCCGCGGCGCAAGGGAAGGCGCGAGGCGGTCCGGCGGCGCGCGGCGTCAGCCCGAATCCCCTTCCACCCGCCGGCATATCACGCTAGGACGCAATCCCTTCCCTCTCCGGAAAGCCCTGCATGAGCGAGCCCACCTACGACGTTCTTGGAATTGGCAATGCCATTGTCGACGTGATTGCGCGCACGGAGGAGGATTTTCTCGTCGCGAACGGCATGCGCAAGGGCGGCATGGCGCTGATCGACGAGTCGCGGGCGCACGCCATTCACGCCGGCATGAAGGACACGACGGAGATTTCCGGCGGGTCGGCGGCGAACACCATCGTCGGCATCGCCAGCCTCGGCGGGCGCGGCGCCTTCATCGGCAAGGTGAAGAGCGACGACCTGGGCGAAGCCTTCAGCCATAACTTGCGCGCGGCGGGCGCGCATTTCGCGACGCCGGCGGCGCAGGACGGGCCGGCCACGGCGCGCTGTTACATCTTCGTCACGCCCGACGGCCAGCGGACGATGAACACCTATCTCGGCGCGGCGCAGCATCTGCGCCCCGGCGATGTCGACGAGACGGCGGTGGGCGCGGCCGCGATCACTTATCTCGAAGGCTATCTCTGGGATCCGCAGGAGGCCAAGGACGCGTTCCTCAAAGCGTCCTCCGTCGCCCACGCAGCCGGCCGCCAAGTCGCGCTCACCCTATCCGACGCGTTCTGTGTCGATCGTTGGCGCGATGAGTTCCTGCACCTCGTCCGCTCCGGCACGGTCGATCTGCTTTTTGCCAACGAGGCGGAGCTGCACAGCCTCTATCAGACGGCGGATTTCGATGTCGCCGTCGGCGCGCTTGCCAAGGATGCGCGCGTCGCCGTCGTCACGCGCAGCGAGAAGGGGTGTGTCGTCGTCGACAAGACGGGGACGCAGGCGGTTCCCGCCCATCCGGTCACGGAGGTCGTGGACACGACCGGCGCCGGTGACCTGTTCGCCGCTGGTTTTCTGTCGGGCTACGCGCGTGGCCGCGATGTGGCGACCTGCGCCCGCCTCGGTGCGCTTGCCGCGTCGGAGATCATCCAGCATATCGGCGCGCGTCCGGCCGTCTCGCTCAAGGCGCTGGCGACGCAGGCGGGCCTGCCGGTTTGAGTTACGACGCCGCCGCCACGATTTGGTAACCAACGGTTAAGTCAACGTGGTTAGCGATAGGTGAACACTTTCACCGGGATCGCACCGATGGACACCGAAAAGAAGATCGAGCCGGTCGTCGCAGCACCGGAGCCGGCAAAGGCGGAAATCGCGCCGGCGCCGCAGGAGGGCCCGGCCAGCCGGGCCGAAGCTTCGGCCGCCGACAGGCCGGCTGAGTCCGCAATGCCGGACATGGCCCCGATCATTGCCGCCACGGGGGCCGCGCGCGCGGATATGGGCGAAGCCGGCCACCCGAAGGGCATGGGCGCGCGCATCGCCTGGAAGTCGAACCGGTTCGCGTTTCTGGCCGCGACGATCGCGGTCGCGGCGGGCCTGGGTTCGATCGCGGGCGCTGCCGGCTATTCGGGCGTTTCGCACCTCATGGCGGCTCCGGAGGCAAAGCCGGCTCCGCAGGTCGTGCGCGTCGACAATTCGGCGGAAATGAAGAGCCTGCGTGAGACCGCCGCGCAGTTGCGCGCCGGCTTCAGGCAACTCAACGACAACGTCAACGCCCTGCGGGCAAGCCTTGAGGGCACGGGGAAGAGCGCGAGCCCGCAACTCGCCAAGATCAACGACGCCGTCGCGCGCCTCAGCGAGACTATCGAGCGCCAAGAGCGCAGCCACGCCGAGACGGCTCAGCGCATTGCGAAAGCAACCGACGCTCTCGACAAGCTTGAGAGGCGCGCCGGCGCAGCGATGAGCGGGGCGGATGTTACGGGATCGGTCGCGGCGCCGGCCGCCAAGAGCCGCGTTGCCGAGGCGAAGCCCACGATCTCGCGCCCGCCCGAGCCGCCGACCGTCGAGGGCTGGCGCCTTCGCCGCGTCGTGGACGGGGACCTTGCCATCGTCGAAGGGCCGGACCGCGTCATCGAGGTGGTGCCGGGCGATACCATCCGCGGCGTCGGCCGGGTGCATGACATCAAGAAAATCGGCGGCCGCTGGGCCGTGCTCACCGCGAGCGGGTTGATTCTGTCGCGCTGACAGCGTTGAGGCCGATTCGCCATTCTTCGTGTTGTTTGAGCGTGATCTCGAGCCTGAGCTTTTCCGAAAGCCGGTTTCCGCTTTTCGGGACCATGCCCAGGCGGCCGCACAAAAAGCGGCACGGATAAAAAGACCCCGGCTGCCAGGGGGGCCGGCTCGCCGGGGTCGCGCCACGTCCAACTTTGTTCCTGGCCGGTCGGGGGCTGGAGATCGACCTGGAACGTGCGGACAACGCGCAGATCTCATGCCGGTTCCAGAAGGCGTCCGTTTTTTTAACGTCTTTTATTGCGGCTCCTCGGCCGGCGTTCATTGCGGCCACAATGTCGTCCCGCCACCGCCCGCGTTTGGTCATGGCTGAGCGGCGCTCTCGACACACTCGATACGCATGTGTCCATACGGACGTTGCGGCGTGTCAGCACACGCCGTCCGCGGCCGCCCAAGGTAGCGTATCGTTGGCTGTCGATCTTGTGACATAGTCGCCGCGGATACGATGTATCCTGCTTCTTGCCGAATTCGAAGATTGCGGAGAACGTGATGACGCCGGATGCGGGGCGAAAGGGGCGGCGCCGATTGCTCGTTGTGGAGGACGAGACGCTGATTGGGATGCTGCTCGAGGATATGCTCAGCGATCTTGGCTATGAGGTCGTCGGCACGGCGCCGACCGTGCGGCAGGCGATGGACGTCTTGCACGGCTCGGAACTCGACGCGGCGATCCTTGACGTTAACGTCAACGGCGAGGCCATCAACCCCGTCGCCGCCATTCTCAGGGATCGCGGCGTCCCCTTCATGTTCGCGTCAGGTTACGGCGAGCGGGGGGTTCCCGCGGAATTCAGGGGATGCCCCGTGCTGCAGAAGCCGTTCCAGCAGGAAGAGCTGGAAAACGCCCTGGCGTCGCTATTCGCCGAAGAACAGGGCGCTGGCGCGGCCAAGCCTGGCGTGGTCGAGCGGTAGCACCCAAAGTCTTTATCTCTTCGGGGTGCATTTTCTGAAAAATTAACCGTTCCGCGTGTCTTCTTCTCTCTGATGACGAGGGGGCGATCGATGCCGGCGGCCGATCTACGCACGGACGGAGCGACGATGCTTGCGCGCCTGTTCCATTCGGCCTTTTCGGTGCGCTCGCGCATCGCGCTTCTCGCCCTCATCCCCGTCCTGGCGTTCATCGCCAACAGCGTGACCTATACCGCGGGCGAACGCGACATCTCGGATGCGTTCGGAAATGTGCGCCGCGTCGGAGCGTTGGCCGATGCGAGCCAATTGCTCAAGTCGAGCATTTCGGAAATGCGCGCCAACGCAACGGAGTTCGCGATCAAGCCGCGGAAATCCCTGGTCGGCGGATTCACAACGGCATTCAGCGTCGCATCGAGCAACCTGTCGGTCGCGGAGAGGCTGGCCGAGAAGAGCCAGATCGCCAACGTCAAGGCGATACACGCTGCGCTCTTGACGGTGTACGACAATTTTCTGCTTTTGAGCGCGCAACTGGAGGCGTTGGGCTTTTTGGACGCCGAGGGCCTGCGCACGGAGCTTGAGAACAGCGGCCTCGCCATCGAATGGATTCTCGACGATGGCCTGCCGTGGATGACCGACGGCGATAAGCAGAAGCTTCTCGCCTCGCTGCAGATGATGCGCCGTTACGAGGCCGAATATCGCCTCAGCCGCTCCGGCGCGAGCGAACAAAGCTTTCGCTTCGCCTATGCGATGCTGTCGGCAGATTTGGAAAAAGTGATCGCGGCCGACGTGATGAAGGACGATCTGCGCGCGAAAGTGAAAACCTATGCCGACAATTTCGCAGAATGGCGCGAAACCGCCGGAAAGCTCGATCCGCTGCTTGCGACCATCAACGAGCAGACGCAGCGGATGCTGCCTTTGGCGGACGAAATCGTCAATTCGGCACGTCACGCCGAATCCGCCACCGCGGAGGCGATGACCGAGTCGCAAGCATGGACGCGGCATCTGATGGCGATCACCGGACTGTCGGTGGTCGTCATTGGCTTGATCCTGAGCTGGCTCATCGGGCGGAGCATCACGCGCCCGCTCTACGGGCTCGCAAAGGCGATGGAGCAACTCGCCAAGGGCGATACGTCGGTGCAGATCCCCGCGACGGTCGAGAAGGACGAGATCGGGCGCATGGCGCGGACGGTTCTCGTGTTCCGCGACAACGCGATCGAGCGCCGGCGCTTGTCGGAGGCGCGGGATCATACGAACCGCGCGCGCGAACAGCGCAGCGAGGCGATCGCGACGACGATTTCCTCCTTCGAGCGATCGGTCGAGGCGGCGCTGGCCAAGCTGCGGGGCGCCTCGCAGCGCCTCGAAGTGGCCGCGTCGGCCCTGCATGACGCGGCTGACGCCGTCTCGGGCGAAGCGCGCAAGGTCGAAGAGAGCGTCGGGGCGGCATCGCAGAATGTCACCGCCGCCGCGGGCTCCGCCGAGGAACTGGCGGCGTCGATCGGCGAGATCGCGACGCAGGCCGACAAATCGACCGATGTCGCGCGCCGCGCCGTGTCCGAAACGGGGCGCACCGTTACGACGATGACCGAGCTCGGCGACGCGGCGACGCGCATCGGGGAGGTCATCGGGCTCATCCAGGCGATCGCCGGGCAGACCAATCTGCTGGCCCTCAACGCGACCATCGAGGCGGCGCGGGCGGGCGAGGCGGGGCGCGGCTTCGCGGTCGTCGCGGCGGAAGTGAAATCCCTCGCAGGCCAGACCGCGAAGGCGACGGAGGAGATCGCCTCGCATGTCGGTTCGATCCAGATCGCGGCCGGCGACACCGCGGAGGCGATCGAGCAGGTCAATCATATCATCAACGACATGTCGGGCATCGCTGCTTCGGTCGCGATCTCGGTCGAAGAACAGAACGCCGCCGTCGCGACCATCGCGCAGGGGATGGCCCGCGCCTCCGTGGAAGCGCGCTCGAGCGCGGAGGCGATGAGCCGCGTCGCCGGGCGCGCGCAGGATGCGCGCCGGACGGCCAGCGACGTCAAGGCCTTGGCGGATTCGCTGGCGCTCGAAGCGGAAAGCCTCGATGGCGAGGTCCGCCGCTTCCTCGACAGCGTCAGGGTCGCCTAGAGCGGGACGAGGAAAAGTGTGGAGCGGTTTTCCGCCCGCATCCCGCTCCAAATGTCGAGAGCGATTCATTGCTTCATGGAATCGATGAATCGTTCTAAGTTTTATCTTGTCGCGGTTTCTTCATGCGAGCGGGCGTTCAGTTCGCTCGAAAACGCTCGCTCACCTTCCGGCGGGCGCTAAGGTGCATCGCCCTTGCAAAGATCGCCTCGGCTCGCAATGTGAGTCACGCCGCCCCTCAGGACGTTACTTTGCCCGCCATCACAACAGCCCCGCGCCTTGCGATCGATGCGTTCGCTCGCTTCAACGCCGACGACGGCTGGGCCATTGCCAGCCATATCGCGCTTTCGGCGTTGATGGCACTGTTTCCCTTCATGCTCGTGCTCACGGCGATTGCAAGCTTTCTGGGTTCGCGCGCGCTGGCCGATGAGGGCGCCCGCATCATCCTGGAGATGTGGCCGGAGGCCGTATCGTCGAATATCGCGCTCGATATCCACAGCGTTCTCGTCAGCGCGCGCACGGGGGCGCTGACCGTCGGCGTCATCCTTGCGCTTTACTTCGCGTCCGGCGGCGTGGAGGCGTTGCGGATCGGCCTCAATCGCGCCTACGGGACGGTGGACGCGCGGCCGTGGTGGGTGCTGCGCCTGGAATCGATCGGCTACGTGATGATCGCGGCGATCGGCCTCATCGCGCTTTCGTTTCTCGTGTTTCTCGCGCCGCTGATCTGGGCGACGCTGGTCAAATATCTGCCGAAGCTGGAACCTTTCGGGGCGGTCGTCACATTCACGCGCTTCGCGGTCGCAGCGGCGGTCCTCGTGGTTTCGCTGATCGTCGTGCATCTGTGGCTGCCGGCGGGGCGCCGTCGCCTGGCGGAGATCGCGCCCGGCGTGGTCGCGACGCTGATCTTGTGGCTGCTCGCCGGCACGATCTTCGGGCGATACCTCGCCGATTTCGCGTTCACTTACTCGCGCTACTATGCGGGCCTCGCCTCGCCGATGATCGTCGTCGTGTTCCTTTATTTCACGGCGTCGATCTTCATCTACGGCGGCGAACTCAACAGCGTGCTGCGGCAGGCGCGCGAGGCGCGCGCCACGGTTTAGGGCGTGCCGGGGCGCCTTCCCGGCGCGTTCCGATGAGCGGTTTAAGAAGCATGATGTGGCCGGAAAACCGCTTCACACTTTTCGGCATCATGCTCTACGCTAACCGCGCTTGGTGAGTCGGCTTCAAGTTATCGTTTTGGCGCGTTTTCTCCACGCGAACCGGTACCTACTTCGCTCGAAAACGCCGTAGGGGGGATATCATGCTCGGAATCGACGGCATTATCGCGTTGCTTATCGTCGGTGCGATCGCCGGATGGGCGGCGGGGCAGATCGTGCGGGGCTACGGCTTCGGCCTGCTCGGCAATATCGTCGTCGGCATCATCGGCGCTTTCATCGGCGTCTGGCTGTTGGGGAAGCTCGGCATCAATGTCGGAAGCGGCTTCATCGCGGCGACGGTGAAGGCCATCATTGGCGCGATCGTATTGCTGGTGATCGTCGGGTTTTTCCGCCGCGCGTAGCGCCGGCGGACGAACGGATCACGGCTTCGATCGCCGCCGCGAGCGCGCGCGGCGTCACCGGCTTGACGAGATAGGCGTTCATGCCGGCCGCCCGCGCCGCGCGGGTGCGCTCGTCGCTCGCGTGCCCTGAAACGCCGATGATCGGCACCCGTCCGGCCGCGCCGGGAAATGCGCGGATGCGCCGCGCGGCCGCGAAGCCGTCCAGGCCGGCCATGGTCACATCCAGGAGAATGACGTCCGCCGGCTTGGACCGGGCCCGCGCGGCGGCGGATTCGCCATCCGCGACGAAGGTCGCTTTGTGTCCGAGAGCGCAGAGGATGGTGGAGAGGACGGCGCGGCCGTGCTCGTTGTCTTCGGCGCACAGGACTCGCAGCGATTTCATGCCCGCTGCCGAATCGGATGAGGTTTGTTCGTGGGTCGTCGCTTTTGCGACGGCCGGCTTGGCGGCGACGCGGACGCGCAGCTTGAATGTGCTCCCGTTTCCGCGCGCACTTTTGACGGTCAGGTCGCCGCCCATGGCCCTGGCCACATTGCGAGCGAAGAACAGGCCCAGTCCGGCACCGCCGTAACAACGCGCGAACTTCGCATCGGCCTGACCGAATGGGCGGAAAAGCCGCGCGCAAGCGGACTTGGACAATCCGGGACCATTGTCCGAGACTTCGAACGCAAGCTGCATTTGGCCCGCGCTCTTGGCGCTCCAGGCGGCGGAAAAGCCGACGCCGCGGCCCATCGCGAACTTCATCGCGTTGTCGATGAGATTTTCGAGCGCGGCACGCAGACGCACGGCGTCGCCCTCAGCGGTTTCCGGCAGGTCGCGGGCGATATGAATTGCCGCGGGCACGCCGGCTGCCTGCGCGCGCCCCCGCAATGCGGCCGCCATGTCGTGTGCGAGCTGGCGCGGCGAGAATTCGTCGTGCCGCAGGATGAGGCCGCGATGCTCGGCGCGCGCGCCGTCGACGATGGTCGTGGTCAGCCGCGCGAGATGCTGCGCTGCGGAGTGCACCGCTTGCGCCCAGCCATGTGCGCGCGCGTCGAGCTTCGCGCCGGCGAGCATTTCCGAGAACGCGAGGATGCCGTTGAGCGGCGTGCGAACCTCGTGCGCCAGCGAGGCGAGCGCAAGCGTCAGGTCGCGCGTCTGATCGCTGCGCGTCGCGCGGCGAGGGGACGGGTCCGATTCCCGACGCCGCACGCCTTTACGGGGCACGCTTTTACGAAGCGCACTTTTACGAACATTTGGCATCCCGCGAGAATGCCAGCGGAATTCAAACAAATCGTTTTCATGAAGTACCGGTCGAGACCGGCAATTCCAACAGATCGCGGACATCTTGCGGTGCGCATCCCCGCTCGCGCAGCGAGCGCAGCGCCGTCGCGTGATTCGACTTTGCGAGCTTGCGTCCTTCGTCGTCGCGGATGAGGCGGTGATGGCGGTAATGCGGTTGCGGCAGGTCGAGCAGGCGTTGCAATAGGCGATGCACGCTTGTCGACCAGAACAGGTCTTGCCCGCGCACGACGTGCGTCACGCCTTGGAGAGCGTCGTCGACCACGACCGAGAGGTGGTAGCTCGTTGGCGTTTCCTTGCGCGCGAGAATGACGTCGCCCCAGGCTTGCGGCGCGGCCGCGACGGTCCCCGTCTCTCCTTCCGGGCCTTCGCCGTCTTCGGTCCATGACAGCGCCCCCGCGCGCCGGATCGCGGCCGCCATATCGAGCCGGATGGCGAAGGGCTCGCCGGCGCGCGCGCGGCGGGCCTCCTCGAGCGGGCTCAGGGTGACCTCGCGGCCGGGATGGAGCGGCGCGCCGTCGGGGTCGCGTGGCCATGCCTCGCCGCGGTTTTCCCGCGCGGCGACCGCCTGGGCGATCTCGGCGCGGCTCTCGAAGCTGCGATAGGTGAGGCCTTCCTCGTCGAGCCTGGCCAGGGTTTCGCGGTAGCGATCGAGGTGCTCCGATTGGCGGCGGACGGGGCGCTCCCACGCGATGCCGAGCCATGCGAGATCCTCATAGATCGCCGCCTCGAATTCCGGGCGGCAGCGCATCGTGTCGATATCCTCGATGCGCAGCAGGAAGCGCCCGCCGGCGGCGCGCGCCATCTCGACGTTCACAAGCGCCGAATAGGCGTGCCCCAGATGCAGATAGCCATTGGGGCTTGGCGCGAAGCGGAAAACCGGAGCGTTGACGGACTCTGTTGCGGAAACCATCGGCACAAATCGCTTGCAGAACAAAGCAGGTTATAGATGCTTCATGCCGATGCTGTCCCCGCCGCGTGCCATGTCCACCCCGAGCCTCGCCGTGTCCAAGCTGATCGAGACCGACGCCGACATCAAAGCCGGGCTCAAGGCGCTGGTCGCCAGCGATCCGCGTCTCAGGGCTGTACTGGCTGTCGCGGGCGAGGTGCCGCTGCGGCGGCGGCCGGGCGGGATCGAGGGGTTGATGCGCGCGGTGATCGGCCAGCAACTCTCGACCGCGAGCGCGGAGGCGATCTGGCTGCGCCTGCGTGCCGCTTATGAGCCGTTTCATCATACGGTTCTTCTGCGTGCGCGTGCGCCGAAGCTGCAACGTCTCGGACTTTCCGGCGCGAAGATTCGTACACTCAAGGCCGTCGCCACGGCGGTCCATGAAGGCCACGTCGATTTCGACGCGTTGGCCAAAATGCCGGCGGACGAGGCGCACGCGCTGCTCACCGCGATCCACGGCATCGGTCCGTGGACGAGCGACATCTATCTCCTCTCCTGCGTCGGGCATCCGGACGCGTGGCCGGCCGGCGACCTCGCGTTGCAGGAAGCGGCGAAGCTCGCCTTCGGGCTCGCCGCGCGGCCGACCGGTAAGGAGATGGGGCCGCTCGCAGAGCCGTGGCGGCCGTGGCGCGCGGTGGCGGCGCGGTTGCTCTGGTCCTACTATCGCGTCGTCAAGAAGCGCGATCCCGTGCCGATCTGAGCGGCCGATATCCGTCGTCACGGCGACGCGTCAGGGAGGCCGGTGCATGCCGATTGATCTCGACGGCCCGCGGCTCGCGCCGCAATCAGGGCGTGCGGCGCGCTGCCTTGTCGTCTTGCTGCATGGCTACGGCGCCGACGGAAACGACCTCATCGATCTCGGCCGCGAGTGGCGGGAGATCTTGCCGGACGCTGCTTTCGTCGCGCCGCATGCGCCGGAGCCGTGCGCGCAGGCGCCGGTCGGGCGGCAATGGTTCGGACTGACCCTTCGCGATCCGGAGGAGCGCTGGCGC
>JBDHSU010000029.1:0-32118 GCA_039808325.1 Variibacter sp.
ACGCGATCGCCGAGCTGCCCCTGAACCAGCGCACCGTGGTCGTGCTGCGCTACTGGTGCGATCTCGATCACCGTTCGATCGCCGACGCGATGGGCCTGCGACCGGGCACGGTCCGGTCGCTGCTGTCCCGCGCAACGGCACAGCTACGAAGGGACTTCACGTGACGAACGCACTCGATGACGCCGTGCGAACCGCGCTGGCCGAGGACGCGCAACGTGCGCCCCGACCACGCGAGTGGACGGGTCCGTCACCACTCGTCGCACTCGACGACCTCCGCGCCGTGCCCCCTGGGCGGGCCCGCCACATGGTCGCCGGGGACAAGAATGACGCCTTTGCGGCCGCGATTCTGGCCTTCTTCGCCGGTCAGGCGCGGCAGGCCTCCGCGCCGGTGGCGGCGGAGAGCCGACCGTCATAAGTAGAAGGAACGGTCGCGGCGAAGGCAACGGCAATCGATCCGTGCTACAAGCCCGGCCACTTTGGAAACGGTATATGCGGGTGCTTCCATGGCTCAGCATCAGACGCGCTTGAAGACCACCATCGGCACCGTCGACCCGGTCTGGGCTCAGATCCGGCGTGAGGCGGAAGAGATCGTGAGTCGCGAGCCGGAACTCGCGAGCTTCATCTATTCTTCTGTTCTGCACCACGAGACCCTGGAAGGCGCCGTTGTCCATCGTTTGGCGGAGCGGCTCGACCATTCGGACGTATCGGGTGAATTGATCCGGCAGGCTTATGCCGAGGCGCTGCGCGATACACCGCAATTGCGCGATCTGTTTCGCGCCGACATCGCCGCGACGCTCGATCGCGACCCCGCGGCCGACCGTTGCATCGAACCGTTGCTGTACTTCAAGGGCTTCCACGCCATTCAGACGCACCGTCTCGCACATTGGCTGTGGGGCAAAGGCCGACAGGATTTCGCGTTCTATCTGCAGAGCCGCTCGTCCGCGGTCTTCCAGACCGATATCCATCCGGCGGTGACGGTCGGCCGCGGCATCTTCCTCGACCACGCGACCGGACTCGTCGTCGGTGAAACCGCGGTCATCGAGGACGATGTCTCGATGCTGCAGGACGTGACGCTCGGCGGCACCGGCAAGGAGGATGGCGACCGCCATCCGAAGATCCGTCGCGGCGTCCTCATCGGCGCCGGTGCGAAGATTCTCGGCAATATCGAAGTCGGCGTCTGTGCGCGCATTGCGGCGGGTTCCGTCGTATTGAAAGCCGTTCCGCCGCGCACGACGGTGGCGGGGGTTCCGGCGCGCGTCGTCGGCGAAGCCGGCTGCGCCGAGCCCGCGCGCTCGATGGATCAGTTGCTCAACGACCTTGCGCATAAGTTCGGCGCGGCCGACTGAAAGAGTTTATGTCTCACGCAAAGGCCGTCGCCGGTTTGACGACGGCCTTTCTCGATGAACAGGGAGATCGCCGTTGGACGTCAAGGAAATCAGCAAGCTCGACGCCTACCTCAAGCGCTTGTTTGCCAACCCGAAGATTCGTGTCGTTCCGCGCCCGAAGAAAGATGATTCCGCCGAAGTCTATATCGGCGAGGAATTCATCGGCGTTCTGTTCGTCGACGACGAGGACGACGACCGCTCGTACAATTTCCAGATGGCGATCCTCGACACCGACTTGGAGTAGGCGTCGCCGCCGAACGTCAGGAGGTCGGCGGCGTCAGGCTCGCGAGCAGTTTGTCGAGGCTGGCGGACACCGTCTGCCAGTCGCCGAGCCAGTCGCGCGGAAAGCGCGCGGTGAGATCGGCGGCGCCGATCCGCCGCTCGTACAGGCAGATCCCGGGAATGCTGGTTGCGTCGCGCGTGCAGCGCACCAGGAAATGTTCGGGCCGTCCAGGGTCGAACAGAATGTCCTCGCCCTGATAGGGCGTGCCGTCGCGGAACGCGATGCCGATGAGACCCGTCGGGTCATTGAATCCCTTTTCCGCCGCGTAGCGCGGATAAATCGTGCGCAGGCGCTCATCGAGCGATAGCGTGCCCGCATTGCCCACGATGCTGACGAAGATCTGGTCGGGCCGATGACCCTCGGCCGCGGGCTGCGGCTTCTCGGCCGGGCCGGGCGGCGCGAGGTCGGGCCAGCGGAAGGCGAGATCGAGGCGGTGCTGGGCGCCGGGCTTGCGCTGGAACGCGACGCGCACGGCGGCGGGCGGAACGTTGAAAGGAACGCCCGCGACGGTCACGGGGAGCGAAGGCGCATCGGCGGCCGATGCCGCGGGCCAGCGTGGCCAGAGGAGAAACGTCACATAGCCGATCGCCGCCACGCCGACGAGGCTCGCCGCAACGAAACCGGCAAGTGCCTTATAGCTCACATGCATCGCGCCGAACTTTACCCTCGCGGCCCGTCGTCCCATGGTGGCCTCGGACGCAGGATTGGATCAGCCGCTATCAAACACCACTGGGGTTAACGAATTGGGTGAGGCATCAGGCGCGTTTACCCTTTTTTAAGGATAAGCTGGCGGCGGCACGCGAGCGGACGCAATATGCCCGCGATCCCTGTGTCCGAGGCACCATGTCCGTTGCGTTTGTGCAGAGTTTGCTGTCGCTGGCCATCGGCTTTGCGTCGGCGGGATTGATCGCCAGCGCCTATCAATTGGCGACGGCACGGCCGCTCAGCTTTCGCCTGTTCGGGCAGCCGGAGCGGGCGAAGGCGCTGGCCGCCGTGCCGCTCCTTGTTTTCGGCGCCCCGTTCGTCATCCTGCGCAATACGATCCGCAACCGGAGCGTCGTGGAGCGGCGGACTGAACTGGTCGCGGTCGCGACCGTCGTTTCCGGATTTTGGAGCCTGATGTCCGGCACCGTGGTCGTCATGGGATTGCAGGCGCTCGGCGTTCTCGGTTCCTGAGCCATTCCGATTCACGAAAGAGCTTCGTCTCGCCAATCGAGCCGGCGCGTGGCAAAGTCGCGCCTCCCCATCGCAGAGTGTCCACGAAGCGGCCGGTTGCGAGATTGATCTGTCCGGAGCATCGCGATGCTCCATCGCAGGAGCGTTGAAGAATGCCGATTTACGAACTCGACGGGCAGCAGCCGAGCCTTCCGGCGGATGGCCGCTATTACATTGCCGATACCGCCGTCATCATCGGCAAGGTCCGCATGCTCACGGATGCGAACATCTGGTTCGGCAGCGTGCTGCGCGGCGACAACGAGTGGATCGAGGTCGGCGAGGGCTCGAACGTGCAGGAGAGCTGCACGTTCCACGTCGACCCCGGCTTTCCGCTCACCGTCGGTCCCGGCTGCACCATCGGCCATAATGTCGTGCTGCACGGCTGCACCATCGGCGCCCACAGTCTCGTCGGCATGGGCGCCATCATCCTCAACGGCGCGCGCATTGGCGAAAACAGCCTCGTCGGCGCCGGCGCGCTGGTGACGGAGGGCAAGACGTTTCCCGACAATTCGCTGATCGTCGGCTCGCCGGCACGTGCGGTGCGCACGCTCGACGAGAAAGGCATCGCCAACGTGCGCCGCGCATCGGAGTGGTACGTGAAGCGCTCGCAGCAATACGCGAAAGGCCTCAAGCGCATCGGCTGACGCGGCGAACTGACGCGCTGTGCAGCGATTGCGTTGTCGGACGCTCAATCGCTGATGCCGTCTCGCCCTTCGATGGTCATCAATGTCGCGGTCAGCAGGGCGACCAGCTTCTCCTGACCGTCGCTTTCCGCGAACACTTCCGTTTGAGCAAGCGTCGGCGTCCTGCCGGCCTTCACGATCTTGCCGCGCGCGAGGATGCGTTCGCCGACGGCGGGCGCGAGGAGATTGATCTTGAACTCCGTGGTCAAAACGCCTTTCCCGGCAGGCATGAGGCTGAGCGCGGCGTAGCCCGCCGCGGTGTCGGCAATGGCGCTCAGCGCGCCAGCATGCACGAAGCCGTGCTGCTGCGAGATGGCGGGTGCGGGGTGCATCGCGATCTCGACAGATCCCGGTGAAACTTTGCCAAGGCTCGCCCCCAGCGTGCGCATGAGCCCTTGTTTCGCAAAGCTCGATCGAATGCGCTCTTGGCCTTCAGCGCTTTCCGCAGCCCTTGCCATGTCGAACCCCGTTGCATCCTGAAGAGGTTTGTACGCAAGAGGCGCCTTTTGAGAAGGGCGTGTCGCGCTGAAAAAAAGGGCGGCCGGCCTCGGGGGAAGGCCGGCCGCGACGAACCCGGTCGTGGGGACGGGGAGGGGCAGGGGACCGGGTGCGCCTAGCTCCGTTTCGGATGTCAGCGCGAAGAGGCGGTGAGCGGCGCCGGCCGCGGATCGCCGAGCGCGACCCATGCGTTCGGGTTCTGCTGCGACTGACGTTTGACGTAGTGATAATTGGTTTCCGACCAAAGCAGGACTTCGGCGTTCTGGTTGTCGAGGACGAATTCGCCCTTGTCGGTTTTGACGGTGAGCACCGCGTGGCCGTCGCCGTTCTGGTCGCGCACGACGGTGATCAGCAGCGACGAGAGCGGCCATCCTGCTTCCGCCAGCATGCGGCGCTTGAGCAGCACATAGTCTTCGCAGTCGCCGTATCCGTCATCGGGGTAGGACCATTTCTCCGCCACGCCCCAGTGGTCCATGTCCGTCATCGGTTTGATGCGTTCATTGACCAGGTTGTTGATGTGTACGAGGTGGGCCCAGGTCTTCTGCGTGAGGACGATCTCTCGGGCAGGGCCGGCTTGCGGCACGCAGGCCTCCGGCGTCTCCTTGCAGAACTCGACCCAGCCGATCGGGGCGCGCGTCGCCGTGCCGACCGAGATGAACAGCGCGGGCTCGCTGGCGGCGGCAGCCGCCCCCGCGGTGCCAACGGTCGCGGCGACGATCGCGAATGCTCTTAGTATTGTGCGGATTTCTTTTTTCATTGTGACCCCATCCCCTTGTTGAGGTCACTTTTCGCACAAAGAATTTGAGGTCGATCTAAGTTGAGTCGCTAAAGTCGAGAGATGGATGAAAGTACAGATTAACTGTACTTGACCCGTTAAGCTTGTGAATACGAAGTTCGTAAAATTTTACGGATTGCGGTCTTGCCGGCCGGAAAGCGAGCCGAGCGCCGACGATACGCCGCCGCGGCGCATGGCGCCGACGGTGCGAGAGGTTCCCGATGATCGGATGAAGAAGGCGCCGGGCTTTATTCGCCGGTGACGGCTTCTTCGAGGAAGTCCGGGTGCTGCAGCCGCGTGAATTCGACGGCGAAGCCGTCTTCCTTGACGCGGATGACGCGCGCCTGGGTGCGGCCGAGCTTGATGAGCGCGCCGACCGGCGGCTTGGTCGCACAGGCGACGGCGGCGCCCGACAACGACATATCGATGATCTGGCAGGGGATCGTTTCCCCGTCCGGCAGCGTCATGACCGAGCGCGTGTTGCGCGGCACCAGACGTCCATGCCGGCGGTCTTCGGGGAGGCCGAGAATATGCCGGTTGGCGAGCCAGGTGAGCTGCGAGGCGAGCTTGTCGCGCTTGCGCGGCGTCGCCGCGATGGTCATCGCGAAGCCGTTCTGGAGCGCGCGGGTGACCGTGCCCTCGAGCCGGCCGACGTGGTCGATATAGGCGATGATGCGTTCGCCCGGCCGCCCGATCATCGGCGCGACGAGCGCCATGCCGCCCGGCGACATGTCGACGACCTGGCACGGAAATTCGCGCCGGTCGGACAACATGTAACGCCCGAGGAGATTGACGCGCACACGCTGGAAACGCCGGCGCTCGTCGCTGAGCGGCGGCGCGCTTATGTTTTTTTGTGGAAGCGACATGCGCGGCAGCCTTGCGGAGTTCAGGTCGTCGCGCTCCAGGCTAGGCAAGCAAGGTTAAGACGCGGTTAGCTCCAGTGATCGTCTGTCACCTAGCGTTGACCACCGTCGTGGACGACCAGATGCCGGCGAATGTCGGCGACATCCTCCGGGATGGTCACGACTGGGATTGGCACACGGTCGTGCCGGGGCCCGAGGAATCGGTGCCCTGTAATCGCCAAGGTCTCGACCGGCGTCGCGCCGATCCAGAAAGGGACGTTGAGCGGCGCGATCGCCCCCATGATGCGCATATGCGTCTTTCCGCGCAGCGTCAGGGGAAGCAGAAGAATCTCCAGTTCCACCGAAAGGTCGCTGCTGGTCCAGCCGACAGCGCCAATGACCAGGCCAACCGACTCGCTCGCGATGATCCGCGTCAGGTCGAGCAATACGCGCTGTTTGGGCGCGTCCCAAAGGTCGATGAAGGCGCGGCCCTTCAATTCGCCTCCGAAAAGCGCGCAAAGCCGTGTCCCTGACAGGCGGAAAGGGTGCCTTTCCTGGGCGTTAAAGGCGATAATGAAAGTGTCGCTCAAGGCCGCGCGGATGGCCGCCGGGTCGATTTCGCTGCGGTCGGGCGCCGGACGGTCGCCGCGCTGCATATTCCAATAATCAAAGATCAGACGGTTTGACGGGTGTTTCATGACGCGCTCCGGCCGCGCTGTGCTTGTCCCTTTACGGGACAAGATCGGCGGCTTTCAGCGTGACGGAGCATGTCCCGTGCCGCCGGGAACATGTCGGGCGGACCCTGGCATGAGGGTCGATATCCGAACGTTAATCTCGGCGTGCATCACCGCGATACCCACCGAAAGGGTGAACGGAGTCTCGCGCTGTCGCGCCGAACGGATATCCGGTCGTAGGAGGCGAACCGGTCGCTTGGCCTGCCGGAAATTACGGTCACAAGCATGGTATTGTCGTCGTAGCGCGCTTGTTCGGAGGCGCGCACGGCCTTATGTCATCGGTGCCCCGCACCGGATGGACTTTTGATCTCACGCCGCGAACCGATGTTCAATGTGCCGCCCGTCGTGACCGCGATGCTGGCGGCGATGGCGTTGGTGCACGCCGTGCGCACGCTGTTGTTGACGGCGCGCGACGATGCGCAGTTCCTGCTGCTGTTTTCGTTCATACCCGCGCGCTACGACCCCGCGATTGCGGCGCAGGGCATTCCCGGCGGCTGGGGCGCTGACGTCTGGACGTTCGTCACTTATGCGATGATTCATGCCGACTGGACGCATCTGATGCTCAACGGCATCTGGCTGCTCGCGTTCGGCAGCGCGGTGGCACGGCGCTTCGGTCCCACTCGTTTCCTCGGCTTCGCCATCGTCACGGCGGCGGCCGGCGCTGCGTTGCATCTTGCCACCCACGCCGGCGACGTTTGGCCGATGGTCGGCGCTTCCGCTTCGATCTCCGGATTCATGGCGGCGGCCGTGCGTTTCATTTTCCACACGGACGGCCCGCTGGGGTTCTTCAGCGGCGATGCCTATCGCCGGCCGGTGGCGCCGTTGACGACGGCGCTGCGCGATCCGCGCGTGATCGCTTTTCTAGCGATTTGGTTCGGGCTGAACCTGCTGTTCGGGGTCGGCTCGATCTCGCTCTCGGGCGAGCAGCAAAGCGTCGCCTGGGAGGCGCATATCGGAGGCTTCCTGGCCGGATTGCTGCTTTTCCCGTTTTTCGACCCGATCGGAAAGGGACAGGCGCTTCCCTCCGACGACGACACGGCCACGGGCGCGGCCAGCGGCTGATTGGCGCACGGGCGCCGTCCCGTTTGCTCTTGCGGCGGGCTGGACGCAGGCGGATGATTGCCGAACGGCAACCCTGCTATGAGGCCGCAACGGTATCGGGGTCTCCGGTGTTGTCCCACGGGCTGGAGTTTGGAAAGGGCGGCGACCCGGTCCACTTAGGCGCGCAATCGACCGCCCTCCGTGAGGAGGAAGACCATGACGGTCAAAGCGATCTTGTCCGGCAAGGGCCGTGACGTCATGACCATCTCGTCCAACGCGACTTTGGCGGATGCGGCGCGTCTGCTCAGCGAGCGGCGCATCGGCGCATTGGTCGTCGAGGACGACGACCACACGGTTGCGGGCCTCTTGTCCGAACGCGACATCGTTCGCGCGGTCGCCGCCAGGGGCGGGGAGGCGCTTTCGTTCCCCGTCCAGCAGGCGATGACGCGAAAAGTCGTGACGTGCCGCGAGGCCGACACCGTGGGCGCGATCATGGAGCACATGACGGTTGGGAAGTTTCGTCATCTGCCGGTGATCGAGGATGGGCGGCTGGTCGGCATCGTTTCGATCGGCGACGTCGTCAAATTCCGGCTTGGCGAGATGGAGCAGGAATCGAGCGCGCTGCGCGACTATATCCTGACGGCGTAAAACGGGGCGGCGCCGACACGCCGTCCGGAGATCGTCAGATCGGATTTATTGGATCCCCTCCCGGGGGATCCATCGCGGCCGGCTCAGAAGGTAGTCGACCATTTTGGGCGGGACCGTCAGCCGGCGGGCGATTTCATCGGGGCGGTTGGGAAGTTTGGTCGCGACGAGATGCTCCTCGTTGCGCTTGATTTTGATCAGCCACTCGGGGTCGATCAGTGCGGCGCGCCCGATAGCCACGAGGTCGGCGCCGGCGGTCAGCGCTCCCTCGGCGTCGGACCTCGTTCGAATGCTGCCGCTGGCGATGACGGCGCAGCGGCCCGCGACCGCGCGCGAGATCGTCTGGATCGGGTTGGCGTTGGCGCTTGCCGTCTCGGCTTCCGCAGCATTCCAATTACGGTCCTCCCGCATCGGTGAATTGGTGCGGTAGTTGTCCAGGGAAAGGTGAATGTAATCGAGCGGCAGCGACGCCAGATGGTCGCAGACGCGCGCCGAATAGTCGAGCGTGATGCCGCCGCTTTCGGCTTCGAAGGGGGTTATGCGAAAGCCGACGATGAACGCCTCGCCGACCGCGCTGCGGATGGCCTTGAGAACGGCGACGGGAAAGTTCATTCGCCGGCGGTCGTCTCCGCCCCAGCCGTCCGTGCGCTGGTTGCTCCGTGCCGAAATGAACTGATGAACGAGATAGTGGTTCGCGCCATGCACCTCGACGCCCGAAAAGCCGGCGCGCTTCGCGCGCAGCGCCGCATCCCCGAAACGGGAAACGAGACTCTCGATTTCGTGCGGACTCATCTCCCGCGGCGTGACCGCGCCCGGCCGCAACGATGCGATCGGCGAGGGAGCGCGCAGATTCGCCGCGCCCACGAGCGCGGGCAGGGCGATGCGCCCGCCGTCATAGATTTGCAGGATCGCGCGCGTCCCGCCGGACTGCATCGCCTCGGCCATGGTGCGCAAGCTGTCGAGGTGCCGGTCCTCGGAGGCGCCGATGCCATGCCACGAACGGCCGTCCTCGTGCACGTAAGCGCAGGCTGAAATCAGCGCGCCATAGCCGCATTTGGCGCGCCGCCGCAGATATTCCACTTCATGGCCGCTGATAAATCCTCCCTGCTCCGAGGCATCCGTCGTCATCGGCGCCAGCAGAAAACGGTTGTCGATCGATTGCCCGCAGTTGAAGCGAAACCCGGACCAGGGATTGACCACGCTGCTTCCTCCTTGTCTCTCGTGCCGTCGTCAGGTCAGGGCGGTAATGGCCTGCTCAATCGGGTCGAGCGCACGGTTGGCGGCTTGCGTACCGATGTCGATCGCCTCCGCCGCGCGATGGAAATCGAAGAGGCCGATCGGGCCGAGCGGCGGATTGACCGTGACGTCGGAGGGGTCGCCCGCGAGGCGCGCCCGCGTGATGCGATCCTGCATGATGTTGAACGCCTCGATCATGATCGTCGCGAAGCCCGGCCGCTTGCCGGTGCCGAGCGCTTGGCGCGAGACGCGGCGTTCCGCGTCGCTTGGATTGTCGACGCCGTGCCGCTCGCGCACCCGGCGCTCCCAAGCATCGTCGCGATCGTCGGGCCCGTATTCGGCGATCGTGGTGCCGCGCCCGAACAGATCGGTGTTGAGATTGACCGCGATCACGAGGCGTGCCCCAAGAGCGCGCGCGGCTGAAACCGGAACGGGATTGACCAGCGCCCCGTCGACAAGCCAGCGGTGGCCGCTCGCGACCGGCGTGAAGATGCCGGGCAGGGCGTAGGCCGCCCGCAGCGAATCCGAAAGCCGTCCGCGGGTGAGCCATATTTCGTGGCCCGTGCCGATCTCGGTCGTGATCGCGGCGAACCGCAACGGCAGGCTTTCGATGGTCAGCTCGCCGAGTTGTTCCTCGAGGCGCGAGCCGAGGCGGTCGCCGCGGATCAACCCCGACCCCGTAAGGCTGAAATCCAGGTAGCCGAAGATGTTGCGTCGGGTGAGCCCGCGCGCCCATTCCTCCAATGCGTCGAGGTGCCCGGCCGCGTAGAGGCCTCCGACCAGGGCGCCCATGGAAGTGCCGGCGATGACGTCCGGTTTCAGCCCGCGTGCGATCAGCGCCTTGACGATGCCGATATGCGCGAAGCCGCGCGCCGCGCCGCCGCCGAGCGCGAGCCCGATATGCGGGCGCTGACGCAGCGGATGGACGTCGTCGCCCGTCTTGGCTTCGGTCCGCGGAGGGGTCGTTGGGCCGCTCTCGGCGCTGCGGCCATTGCCAATCAAAAAATCAAACACCGGTCATGCCCAAATATGCCGTCCGCCCCGGACGAGAAGAAAGGCCTGGGATTCTTCCCGGATGATCGGCCGTGGCGCCGGCCGGAACAATAGGTCCAGGCGTATAGGTGGCCAAGCGCGTACGAATAGGGTGAGCGCGCGCGTGCTTCACCGCTATTGCGGCCGCACCAGCGAGAATGTCGCGTCGACCATGGCGTAGTCCTGGTAGCCGCAGCGTGCGATCGGACGCATCGCGGCCGTATCGAGCATTCCGTTCTTGATGAAGCGGTCGTCGATATGGATCCCGACCACTTGTCCGATAACGAAATAGCGTTCGAGCGTTCGTCCCTCCAAGTCCTTGAGGCGCACCGTTTGCAGCCAGCGGCATTCGAGCGCGCAGGGCGAGGCGGCGACGCGCGGCGGTTTGACCAGCCGCGACGGCGCGGCGGCAAGGCCGGCGATTTCCATCTCGTTGACGCCGCGCGGCAGCGACGCCGAAGTCTTGTTCATGGCTTCGCGCAGATCGTAGGTCGCGAGGTTGCAGACGAATTCCTTCGTCTCCTCCACCAGCGAAACGGAATCCTTCAGGCTCTCGCTGGAGAAGCCGACGATCGGCGGCCGCGACGAAAGCGCGTTGAAGAAGGAATAGGGCGCGAGGTTGATCTCGCCTTTCGCGCCGATCGAGGTGATCCATCCGATCGGGCGAGGCGCGACAATGGCTTTCAGCGGATCGTAGGGGAGCCCGTGATCGTTCTTGGCGGTCTCGTAGAACATGGGCGCTCCGGTTTTCCTAAGCGGCGCTAGCCCGCATAGCGCGTGACGATGCTTCCAAGCGGCGGCCGTGGGCGGTCTTCCGGCACCGTCGTCGGCGTGCCGATGTGAATGAATCCGACGATGCGCTCATTGGCCTCGACGCCCAGCGCCTTCAGGGCACGATCGTCATAGGCGTACCATTCCGTGAGCCAGCTTCCCGCATAGCCGAGCGCATTGGCGGCGAGGAGGAGATTGGTGGCCGCCGCGCCGGCGGACATCAATTGTTCCCACTCTGGGATTTTCGGGTGCGCGCTGGCGCGACTGACGACCGCGATCACGAGCGGCGCCCGCGAAAGCCGCCGCCGTTCGAAGTCGAGCTGATCGGCGGTCGCGGATGGTTCCTTGGCTTGGAACGCCGCCGCGATCTTTTCGCCCGCGGCCGTGCGCGCGTCGCCCTCGAAGACGATGAAGCGCCACGGTGCGAGCTTGCCATGGTCGGGCACGCGCGAAGCGACGGTAAGGATGGTGTCGAGCTCCGCCGCGCTCGGTCCCGGCGCGGTGAGTTCCATCGGCTTCACCGAACGGCGGCGCGTGAGCAAATCGAGAGCTTCGGTCATGGGCATCCAAATGCGGGCATCGGGGCAGCGTCAGGAGCGCCTAGCACAGCCGCCCGGATGGCGCTAGCGGCTTGAAATCGCCGCGATTCCGGCTCAAAACGCGGTATCTTCCGCGCCGGAGAAAAGGTCCTCTCTTGGTCAGACGCTTCCTGCGTTTCGTCCTCGCTGTTTCCGTTCCGATGATCGCTGTCGTTGCCGATGCCGGCGCGCAGTCGGGCAGTGGGTCCATGTTCGCGCCGCCGGCGCTGTCGGCTGGGCAGCCGCCCGACCTCACGCCTCCGAGCCTCGGCAGCATCGCGCAGCCCGGCGCGATCCCGCCGTCGCTCGGGACGAGCCAGACACCGATCGTGCCTTCCGCGCTCGGTACGATCTCCACGTCGGCGCGGTTCGGCAAGGATATGCCGACCATCGTTTCCGGCCTGCACTGGCGGGTCTTCTCGGACAAGCCGGATCAGACCGGCGTTTTTCGGCTGATCAAGGAAGACCGCAACCCGACGCCCGTCTTCACGCTGCCGCCTGGCGGCTACATCGTGAACGTCGCGATCGGGCTCGCCGACGCGACCAAGCGTATCCAGGTACGCACCACCGACACGGTGCGGGAAGTTTTCGACATTACCGCGGGCGGCGCACGGTTCGAGGGGCGCGTCGGCGACACCAAGATCGCGCCCGGACAGATTTCCTTCGAGGTTTTTCGCGGCAGCCAGTTCGACGGCCGCGAGAAGCGTGCGATCGCCTCCGACGTGGCGACCGGCGATATCGTGTTGCTGCCCGAAGGCACCTACCATGTCGTTTCGAACTACGGCGACGGCAACGCCGTCATGCGTTACGACTTCCAGATCAAGCCGGGAAAACTGATCGACGCGCGGATCAATCATCGCGCCGCCGTGATCACACTGAAGCTGGTCGGCGAGAAGGGTGGCGAGGCGCTCGCCAACACGGCCTGGTCGGTCCTGACGCCCGGCGGTGACGTCATCAAGGAGTCGATCGGCGCATTTCCCGTGGTCGTCCTGGCGGAGGGCGATTACGTCGCCATCGCACGCAATGAAGGCAAGGTCTACAATCGTGAATTCAAGGTCGAAACCGGCGTCGATCGCGAGATCGAATTGCTGGCGCGCTGAGCCTCGTGTCGGGAAACGAGAGATTGTCTGAGACGGCGAGGGCGCTTCCCGAGGCGCAACCGGTCCGGGCCGCTTCCGCTCAGCCGCCGGTTTTCGAGCACCCCGATCCCAAAACGATCGCTGTCCTCCTGGATGTCGACGGGACCTTGATCGAGCTTGCCGCCACCCCCCAGGCCGTGCATGTGCCGCCGAGCCTCAAGCACACGCTGGCGGTGTTGCGCGATCTTCTTGGCGGTGCGCTGGCGCTGGTCAGCGGACGGCCGCTCGCCGATCTCGACAACATCTTCGATCCGCTGCGGGTTGCGCTGGTCGGCGGCCACGGGGCCGAGACGCGGCTCCGGCCGCGCGGCGAGGTCGAGCGCACCCGTATTCCCCCGATGGACGATCGCTTGCGGCGGCGTCTGATCGCGATCGCCGCCGGTACGGAAGGCGTGCTCGCTGAGGACAAGGGCTACTCGCTGGCGCTGCACTATCGGCTGGCGCCGCAGGCCGAGCGCTATGTCCACGACGAGATTTTGCGCGCCTGCGCGGCGTTCCCCGACGTCCCCGCTGAAGTCCTGCCGGGCAAATCGATGTTCGAGGTGAAGCCGCCCGCTTTCAACAAGGGCATGGCGGTGCGGGAATTGATGCGCAAGGAGCCGTTCGCCGGCCGGCGGCCGATCTTCCTCGGCGACGACGTGACCGACGAGAGCGTCTTCGCCGTGCTGCCGGAGTTCGACGGCATCGGCTACTCCGTGGGCCGGCGCTTTCCCAACACGAAAGGCGTCTTCGCGACGCCGCGCGAAGTGCGTCACTGGCTTTACGGCTTCATCAAACCGCGCGAGCGGGCGGGGACGTAGAAGAGCATCGTTACTGCATCGCGCGTTCGCGAGCGCCTGTCACAAGCCCTCATTCTGAGGAGCATCGCGACGCGACGCGTCTCGAAGGATGAGGGCAGGGTATTCGCGAGCGTCTCTTGATTCATTCTGCGAGAACGCGCGCTCAACTCCCGGAGCAGACTCACAAAATCCCGAAGCGCGCGAACACGTCCGCAAGCTTCTCGCCGCGCATCAGCGCTTCCTCGGTGCGGGCTTCGCCGGCGAGTTTCTCGACCGCGCTCTTGAAGACGGCCTGCTCGATCGCGCGCGGGATCACGACGACACCGTCGGCGTCGCCGAACACGAGATCGCCGGGCGCGACGCGCACCCCGGCGACATGCACCGGCACGTCGATTTCCGCGACTTCGCCGCGCCCCTTCGAGTCGAGCGGGCCGATGCCGCCGTGGAACACCGGGAAGCCGAGCTTGCGGATGCCGCGGATGTCGCGGACATAGCCGTCGGTGAGGCAGCCGGCGGCACCGCGCGCTTTCGCGGCCGTCGTCAGCAGCGAGCCCCAGGGTGCGATGCGGCCCGAGGTGCCGCAGGCCAGCACCGGCACCTCCCCGGGCTTGAGGTCGTCGATCAGCGCGATCTCGAGCTCGTAAGGATTGCGGGTGGTCGGCACCTCGTAGACGTCGCGGTAGTTGCCGGTGCGCGCCCGGCCGAACAGCATGGTTTCCTCATCCAGCGGGCGGATGCGCGACGGCAGCGCCTGATCGCGGTAGCCGAGGCCGTCGAGCACATCCGAGATCAGCGAGACGAACAGGTTTCCCTTCACGTAAGCGGCAAGCGCTTGCGGATCGTCCAGTGCGGGAAGAGCGCTCATGTCATGCGGCCTTTCTGGCGCCGGCGAGGTCGGGCGGCGTCGCCTCGTCGACGAGCGCGGCGAGCGCCTGCTCCAGCGGCAGGACGGTTTGAGCTTGGCTGCCGAGGCGGCGGATCGAGACGGTGCGCTCGGCCGCTTCCTTCTTGCCGACGACGAGCATCGCCGGGACCTTGGCCAGCGAGTGCTCACGGACCTTGTAATTGATCTTCTCGTTGCGCAGATCCGCTTCGACCCGCAGGCCGCGCTTTCTCGCCGCCGCGATAACTTCTTGTGCGTAGTCGTCGCCATCCGCCGTGATGGTCGCAACAACCGCCTGCACCGGCGCCAGCCAGAGCGGGAAGTGCCCGGCGTGGTGCTCGATGAGGATGCCGAGGAAACGCTCCATCGAGCCACAGATCGCGCGGTGCACCATCACCGGCATCTTCTTCTGTCCGTCGGCGTCGATATAGAAGGCGCCGAAGCGCTCCGGCAGGTTGAAGTCGACCTGCGTCGTGCCGCACTGCCAGTCGCGCCCGATGGCGTCGCGCAGGACGTACTCGAACTTCGGACCGTAGAAGGCGCCTTCGCCGGGATTGATTTCCGTCTTGATCCCGCGATTGTGGCCCTGCGCGGCGATGCGTTTAAGCACGTCGCCCATGATCTTCTCCGCGTGATCCCACGCCGCATCCGAGCCGACGCGTTTCTCGGGGCGGGTGGAAAGCTTCACGGTCAGTTCGCCGGTAAATCCGAAGTCGGCGTATGTCGACAGGATCAGATCGTTGATCTTCAAGCACTCTTGCGCGAGTTGTTCCTCGGTGCAGAAGATATGCGCGTCGTCTTGCGTGAAGCCGCGCACGCGCATCAGCCCGTGCATGGCTCCGGACGGCTCGTAGCGGTGCACGATGCCGAATTCCGCAAAGCGCAGCGGCAACTCGCGATAGCTCCTCAAGCCATGCTTGAAGATCAGGACATGGCCCGGACAGTTCATCGGCTTGATGGCGAACCAGCGCTTGTCTTCCGCTTCGTCGCCGGCGGATTGCGCGGCGAACATGTTCTCGCGGTACCAGTCCCAGTGGCCTGACGTCTCCCAGAGCGACTTGTCGAGCATTTGCGGCGCGTTGACCTCGGCGTAGTCCGCGGCGAGACGTCGGCGCATATACGCGACGATCGACTGGAACACCGACCAGCCCTTCGGATGCCAGAAGACGACGCCCGGTCCTTCCTCCTGGAAATGGAAGAGGTTCATCTCGCGGCCGAGGCGGCGGTGGTCGCGTTTCTCCGCCTCCTCGAGTTGGTGCACGTAGGCGTCGAGGTCGTCCTGCTTGGCGAAGGCGGTGCCGTAGATGCGGGTCAGCATCGGATTGTTGCTGTCGCCGCGCCAATAGGCGCCCGCGACCTTCATCAGCTTGAAAGCGTTGCCGACCTTGCCCGTAGAGGTCATGTGGGGCCCACGGCAGAGATCGAACCATTCGCCCTGCTTGTAGATCTTGATCGGCTCGTTGCCGGGGATGGCGTCGACCAGCTCGACCTTGAACTTCTCGCCCTTGTCGCGGAAGACGCGCTTCGTCTCTTCGCGCGACCAGACCTCCTTCGTGAAGGGCTTATCGCGCGCGATGATCTCGCGCATCTTCTTCTCGATGGCGGGGAAGTCCTCGAGCGAGAAGGGCTCGTTGCGGAAGAAGTCGTAGTAGAAGCCGTTCTCGATCACCGGGCCGATCGTCACTTGCGTGCCGGGCCACAGGGTCTGGACCGCCTCGGCGAGAACATGCGCCGCGTCATGCCGGATGAGTTCCAGCGCACGCGGGTCCTCGCGGTTGAGGAATTCGATCTTGGCGTCCGCCTCGATCGGGTCGCCGAGGTCGGCGATGACGCCGTCGAGCACCATGGCGACCGTGCGCTTGGCAAGCGACGGCGAGATGCCTTTGGCGACGTCGAGACCGGTGATGCCTTGGGGGAATTCCCGACGAGCCCCGTCGGGGAAGGTCAGTGCGATCATGCTTTCTCCTGCTCACTCCTGCGAACAGATGCAGGTAAGCGATTGATGCCGGTGGGGTTCTGATTCAGAGCGCGCGGCTTGCCGAATCCGGCGAGGCAAGCGGTGTCTGCGGAGCGGCGTTGGTTCCACGCCAGCGCCCGTAGCGCCAGGGCATATACCAGCGTGCGCCGGCCGGCAACGAAAGGGGCACGAAATCTAACCCCGACGTGCCGAAGGGGTGGCACCGGCAAAGCCGCGCCAGGGTCATCCATCCGCCGGCCCACAGGCCGAATCGCCGAAGCGCCTCGTCGCCGTATTGAGAGCATGTCGGCAGATGCCGGCATTCGTAGCCGACAAGGGGTGAGAGCGTGTGCCGGTACAGCGCGATCAGGGCGCGGCCGGCGTTTCGGGGGACGCGGAGGAGGGCGGTCCGCAGGCGGCTATTGGCGGATGGTTGATCGGGCCCCATGGCGGCCTCCCGCTCCACTAGTAGCACGGTGTGGCGTCGCCGCTCGAATCTGTGTCTTCCGCAGCACAGAAGTCAACAACTCACGTCTCCGACGCTTGGTTCCATCGATATTGCTTTTTTGTTTAGGCTGAATCTTGCAGAGTTTTTCAGCCGGGAATTGGGGGCTGGAGACCGCCGATGTCGTACCGCGCCGTTGCGGTTATGATGCTCTTTGCTTTGACGGGAGGCGCGCTGGCGGAGACTCCGCCAGGGGGAGACCCGCCCTCGATGCGCTTCGAGTGGGTGAAGGAAGGGCCGGCGGCCGCCTGTCGCGCCAATTGCCGTGAATGGATCGCGGCCGTGGGCCCGATCACCAGCGACACCGCCCGCGATTTCGAGTTCTTCGCCAAGGTCAAGGATGTTCGCGGCGCCACGATGGTGCTCGATTCCGGCGGCGGCTCGGTCATCGGAAGCCTCGATCTCGGCCGCAAGATTCGTGAATTCGGCCTCAAGACGACGGTAGGACGCACCCGGGTGCTGACGAGCGCTCCGGGAAGCGAGCCGCGCGCCAAGCGGATGCCGGGCGGCGAATGCGCGTCCATGTGCGTCTTCGTGCTCCTCGGCGGCGTCCAGCGCGATGTCCCGCCGGATGCGCGCATCCTCGTCCATCAGATTTGGCCCGGCAGCAAGCGTTACGACGCCAACGCCGATTCCTACACCGCGGAAGAGATCGTGCGCATCCAGCGCGATGTCGGGCGGATCGCGCGCTACACCGTCGACATGGGCGCCGATATCGAGCTGTTCGAACTCGCGATGCGCATTCCGCCCTGGGAGCGGCTGCGCGCGCTGAGCCAGGCGGAGTTGCGCCGGCTGCGCCTGCAGAGCGACGAGGTGGTTGCGGAGGCGCCGACTTCCGGCACGGTCGCATCGCCGGTGCGGGAGACGCAAACCGTGCGAGCCGGCGTTGCCGAACGGGGCTGGATGTTGGGCAAGGGCCGGCGTGAGCTCGTGCGGCGCCACCCGCTTACGCGCGAGGGCGACTCGATCGGACATTTCGAAATCTCGCTCTCCTGCGCGAAAGGGCAGACCGGCTACCGGCTCGCTTATCTGGAGAACCGTTCGGTCGGCGATGTCTCCGACGCTTCGGCGCCATTGAAGGACGTGACGTTCTGGATCGACGGCCGCCGCACGGCGCTGAAAATCGAGACCTCGAAGCCCGACCCGTCGTCGCACGAGATCCGCTCGCGCGCCATTACGCAGGTGCCCGCCGCCGTGATCGAGAAGATGCGCGACGATCCCGCCGGGACGTTGACGATCGGGACCAAGACCGTTGGCAACCTCCGCACCAGCATCCGCGTCGGCGGGACGGGGCTGGCGCAGGCCTATCCGCAATGGGCGAGCGGCTGCGCGCGGTAAGGCACCGTCCGAGGCCGCCCTTCTTGGCCGTCATCCCGAGATGCGAGGCGCAGCGCGCGCGGCCCTCATTCTGAGGAGCATCGCAAAGCGGCGACGGGCTCCTCAGGATGAGGGTTGAAGGGTGGTGAGGGCCTCGTCCTTCCGCTTGGCCTCGATCTTGTCGATCGCCGATACCACGGCGTCGAACGTCAGCAGCGTGGAGGCGTGGCGCGCCTTGTAGTCGCGGACCGGCTCCAGCACCGCGATGTCCGCCCATTTGCCTTGCGGCGGCGCGCCGTTCTCCTTCAGCATGGCGCGCACGGTTTCGCGCAGCGCGCGCAGCTCCGCCGCGTTCGAGCCGACGACGTGCCGCGCCATGATCGAGGACGAGGCCTGCCCGAGCGCGCACGCTTTCACGTCATGCGCGAAGTCGGTCACCACATCGCCTTGCATGCGCAGATCGACGGTGACGGTCGAGCCGCAGAGCTTGGAATGCGCCGTGGCGCTGGCGTCGGGCTTTTCGAGGCGGCCGATGCTGGGAATATTGCCGGCAAGGTCGAGGATGCGTGCGTTGTAGACGTCGTTGAGCATGGCGGAAGGGGCCGTGGCGGCCTCCGATTGAACGATAAGAGTTGAACGATATATAGGATGTGGACGGGGCGGTGCGAAAGGCCGCTCGATCGCCGGGGCGCCGAAAGGCGCCCGAAACTTCCGGAATGAGGCGTCTGTTCCTCCGACCGCGTTGCGACGTGTTTGGGTGGCGGCTCGCCGGTGACACATCCGCCCGCCCGGTTATCCGTGGCGCCGGTCGCACGGAGACCGCTATGGACGCTTTTGCGAAGCCGCTCGATCGTACCGTTTTGCCTGAAAGCCTGCGCGCCGCGCCGGTGCCGCGCGGTCCGCGCCCCTCCCGCGAGGCGGCCGAGGCGGCGGTGCGCACCCTGATCGCCTATGCCGGGGATGATCCCGAGCGCGAAGGGCTTCTCGAGACGCCGAAGCGCGTCGTGCGCGCCTATGACGAGCTCTTTCGCGGCTACAGGGAATGCCCGGCCGAACTGCTCGATCGGACCTTCTCCGAGGTCGGCACCTATGACGACATGGTGCTGGTGAAGGACATCGCCTTCACCTCGCACTGCGAGCACCACATGATGGCGTTCGACGGTCGCGCCCACATCGCGTATCTGCCGGTGGAGGGCGTGGTGGGCTTGTCGAAGCTGGCGCGGCTGGTGGAGTTGTTCGCCCACCGTTTGCAGACGCAGGAGCATCTGACCGATCAGATCGCGACCGCGATCGACGTCTTCCTGAAGCCGCGCGGCGTCGCGGTGATGCTCGAGGCGCAGCATACCTGCATGTCGATGCGCGGCGTGCGCACGGCCGGATCGACGACCGTGACGACCAAGTTCGCCGGCGTGTTCCGCACCGATCCCGCCGCGCAGGTCCGTTTCATGACGCTGGTGCGCGCGCCCGCACGCTGAAGCAAAGTCCGTTGCGACTGAACGAGGTTGCCGTGAGCGAGACAGCCGTCACATTTCCCCCGCCCGGCGCCAGGCACGACGTCGAGGAAGGGGCCGCGTTCACGCCCAAGTTCGACGCCAACGGCCTCGTCACCTGCGTCACCACCGACGTGCATGGCGGCGACCTCCTGATGGTCGCGCACATGAATGCCGAGGCGCTGGCGAAGACGATCACGACCGGCGATGTCTGGTACTACAGCCGCTCGCGCCGGGAACTGTGGCGCAAGGGCGCGACGTCGGGGCAGGTCCAGCGCGTCGTCGAGATGCGCGTCGATTGCGACCAGGACGCCGTCTGGCTCAAGGTCGAGCAGGCCGGCGGCGGCGCCTGCCATACCGGACGGCGCTCCTGCTTCTATCGCGCGGTGCCGGTCGGCGGTGACGTCGCGGGCGGCGTCCAGTTGACCTTCGTACCGACGTAGAGGCTTTCGTGCGCTGCGATGATCGTCGCGGTACGACGATCATCGCATGGCATCCGGAGGCTATCTCCGCGCCCGCGCCAGCAGCCGCTGTGCCCGCTTCAGATGCGGCACGTCGTACATCACGCCGCCGATGGCGACGACGCCGGCGCCCGGCTGTGCGGCAAACGCCGCGACGACGCCTTCGGCATCGGCGATCGCTTCCGCCGACGGCGTGAACACGTCGTTGATGATCGCGACCTGGGCAGGATGGATGGCGAATTTCGACGTGAAGCCGTCGCGCCGCGCCTCCTCGCATTCGCGCCGCAGGCCGGCGTCGTTGCGGAAGTCGACATAGACCGTGTCCATCGCCGGAATGCCGGCGGCGGCCGCGCCCGCGATGCACAGCGTGCGCGCGAACCGGAATGGTTCGGTGAATTCGCCGCGCGCATCGCGATTGGTCTCGGTGCCGAGTGCCGCGGACAGGTCCTCCGCGCCCCAGGTGAGCCCTTCGAGCCGCGGGCTCGATCCCCCATAGGTGCCGGCTTGGAACAGTGCCGCCGCCGTCTCCGTCGCCAGCGCCAGGATTTTGAGATGTCCCTCCTCGAGACCGGCGCGCGCCTCGCGCGCCGTGATCTTGGCGTCGAGATGCGTCACCGACGCGCCGCCCTCCGCCTTCGGCAGCAGGATGCCGTCCGGCTTTGCGCCGACGACGGCGTTGAGATCGTCGTCGGTCAGCCCGGTGTCGAGGGCATTGACGCGGACATAGATGCGCGGCCGCGCTGCTTGCGGGATCGCGTCTTCGAGGAACGCCGCGGCGGTGAGGCGCGCGCCGGCCTTGGCGTCGGCGCCGACGGAATCCTCGAGATCGACGATCAGCGCGTCGGCGCCGCTCGTCATGCCCTTTTCCATCTTGCGGGGGCTGTCGCCCGGAACGAAGAGGAGGGAGCGCACGGCGCTGCTCATTGCGGCCGCATATGCATGAAGGCCTGTCGCCGGCATTCCGCGACCAGCCTGCCGTCCTGATTGTAGGCCTTGTGCACGAACTCGACGATGCCGGCGCCTTTGCGCGACTTCGACTCGCGCTTGGAGACGATGTCGGTCGTGACCCGCACGGTGTCGCCCTCGAACACCGGCGCGGGGAATTTTACGTCCGTCATCCCGAGATTGGCGATCGTCGTTCCGACCGTCGTGTCGTTGACCGAAATGCCGATCATCAGTCCGAGCGTGAACAGCGAGTTCACGATCGGCTGGCCCCACTCCGTCTCGGTGGCGCAGAAATGCCGGTCGATATGCAGCGGCTGCGGATTGAGCGTCATGTTCGAGAACAGCATGTTGTCCATCTGCGTCACGGTGCGCGTGAGCCCGTGCGCGATGGTCTCTCCGACCACGAAGTCCTCGTAATAGAGCCCGCCGCGCGGATGGCGGGTGGGGGACGAGCGATCCATTATTGTTGTCTCCAGACAATAGGTTGGGCCGCTTTGCAGCCTTCGGACGGAAAGATGTTCAGACAAACGCGCGGTGGGCAAGCCCGCGAGGGTCGGTGTCCCTGCAACCGGCGTTAATCGACCGTTTACCATAATCGTCCAGGGTCACGCTGCGCTGGAATCGCACGATTGGGCGGCGATTGCCGGAGAGCCGAAGATGCTGGTCGAAGCAACCACCGAGATTGCCTCCCGCATCACGGGGGCCATTCGCAGCGCTGCGCAGGCGACGGGCGCGAGCTTCGACTATCTTTTGAAGACGGCGCTGCGCGAATCCAACCTCAACCCCACGGCCCAGGCGGCGACGTCGTCGGCGAAGGGGCTGTTTCAGTTCATCGACCAGACCTGGCTCGCCACCATGAAACAGGCGGGGCCGCGCCTCGGCTATAGCGACGTCGCGCAGTCGATCGTGCAGACGCAAGGCGGCAAGTACGTCGTTCCCGACGCCTCCCGCCGCAAGGCGATCCTGAATCTCCGCAACGATCCCGCGGCGTCCGCGGCCATGGCGGGCGCCTTCACGGAGAGCAACGCGGCGGTCCTGAACAAGAAGCTTGGCCGCCAGCCGACCGACGGGGAGCTTTACATCGCGCATTTCATGGGGGCGAGCGGCGCCGCGAGGCTGATCAAGTCGGCTTCGACGCGGCCCGGCACGCAGGCCGCTTCGCTGTTTCCGCATGCGGCGCGCGTCAACCGTTCGATTTTCTATACGAAGGACGGCGCGGCGAAGAGTACCGCCCAGGTCTATGCGCAACTCGTAGCCAAGCACGAGAAGACGCAAACGCCGGACGCGATCGCGGCGATCGCGACGGCGATGGCGCCACAGGCCGTGAACGCGACCGCCTCGGCCGCCGCGGTGCCGATGCCCGCGTCTCGCCCGCGCGGCGTCGGCGAAGCGCAGTCGGTAGCGGCGGCGAGCGCGGCGATGGACGCCATCCCGGTGGCGCGCGCCGCTTTTGCCGGCGAGACGCAGCCGGCGTTCTACGGACTTTTCCGCACCGACAACCGGGCGCCGGTATCGGAAGCCGTGAGCCGTTTCTGGGGCGGTCAGGGGCCGGACACGCCGACCAAGCTGACCGTCTCCGCTCCCGCGCGAACGTCGGCCGCCGAGGAAGCGGCCCCCGTCGCCAGCGCCAAGGTCGGCAAGCCGCTCAACCTCTTCCAATTCCTGCATCGCGATATCCAGGCGGCGGCCTCCGATCCGGCTTGACGCGTGCGCCAATAAGGACGCCGCCGCAGGACGTTTATGGTGAACGCTTTGTTAAGCCGAACGCCGCATCATGGCGGCTATTGAAACGCGTCGCGGCGGATCGCCCTTTTCATGATCGTTCGCCAATTCCTCACCTGGATCCGGACGGCGTCGGCGGGCTCGCGCGCCGATGCGACGAGCGCCCTGGCGCGCGCCTATCTCTATTCCGATCTTTCGCTGGACGATCGCGCGGCCGCCGAGGGCGCGATGATCATGCTGCTCGACGATCCGTCGCCGCTCGTGCGCCTGGCGCTCGCGGAATCGCTTGCGGCAAGCCCTGAAGCGCCGCCCGCCGTCATTCTCGCGCTTGCCTCCGATCAGCCCGAGATCGCGGCGGTCGTCTTGCGGCGCTCGCCCTTGTTCCTCGACGCCGATCTCGTCGACACCGTCGGATCCGGCGATGCGCCGCGCCAAGCGGCCATCGCCGCGCGCGATTATCTGCCCTGCGCCGTCGCTGCCGCGATCGCGGAGGTCGGAACGGCCGAGGCATGCCTGATCTTGATCGAGAATCCGGATGCGCTCATCGCGCCGTTCTCGCTCGACCGGATCATCGAGCGCTTCGGGCATCTCGCCGCGATCCGGGAATCGCTGTTAGCGCGCGACGATCTGCCGGCCGCCGCGCGGCAGACATTGGTCGTCAAGCTGTCACAGGCGTTGACGGGATTCGTCACCGCGCGCCATTGGCTCGACGAGGCGCGCGCCGCGCAGATCACGCAGGAAGCTTGCGAGAAGGCGACCGTCACGCTCGCCGCCGAGACGGCTGAATCGGATGTGGGGCCGCTCGTACGTCATCTGCGCGAAAGCGGCCAGCTCACGCCGGGGCTTGTTCTTCGCGCGCTTCTGTCGGGAAACATTCTGTTGTTCGAGGAGGCGCTGGCGGAACTGTCGGGTCTTCCTCTGGCCCGTATCTCGCGGCTCGCTCACGATCGCGGCGGGCGCGGCCTGCGCGCCGTGTTCGAGAAAGCGGGCTTCCCGTTGTCGACCTATCCGGCCGTGCGCACCGCACTCGAGACGCTTCGCGAGACCGGCTATTACGGCGACATCGGCGGCGCGGCGCGGCTCAAGCGCCGCATGGTGGAACGTGTCCTCACGCACTGCGAGGAGCAGGGCGACGGCGATATCGAACCGCTGCTGATGCTGCTACGCCGATTTGCGCTCGAGGCTGCGCGGGAAGAGGCGCGGCTGTTCTGCGACGAGCTTGCCGCCGCCTGATTTTCCCCGGACCGCTTTCTTGAGAGGGGAGTGGCGGCTACGCGTCAGGCACCAGCCGTGGCCCGCGCACGGTGCGCAGCGGCGTCGGGTGCTCGCGGATTTGGCCGGCAAGAAATTCGTCCGCCACCCGCCGCAACGTTTTCGCCAGCATTTGCGCGACGTGATTTTCCCGGTCGCGTTCATTCTCGCGGATGATCGCGCAGACGCCGTCGACGTGCTGGTTGATGAGTTCGATCGGCACGCGGTGCGGATCGGGCGCGTGATCGAGAACGCGGCAGAGGCTTTCCGCCGCGTCGGCGGCGTGCGGATAGCCGAGCGTGACCGCCTGGCCCTTGATGTCGTGGGCCGCGCGGAACAGGTCCTCGCGTGTGCTGCCGTTCAGGCCGCTTGCGATCACGCGTGCCCTGACGCGATCGAGACGGTCACACTCGTCCTGCATCCAGTTGTCGAATTCGTGCGAGAGCCGGTCGAGCGCCGCTTCCGCCCGCGCGATCGGGTCGAGGTCCGGCGTCATGTCGTTATTGGTGATGACGACGAAACGGGCGAGCGGATGCTGCGGCGTAATGATCTCGTGATCGGCGAAGGTGCGCACGGTGGGCTGGTTTTTACGCGGCTTCATCGTCGTGGTCCTCGGTTGCTCTGCCGCGGTCAAAAGGACTGCGCCTTGGCTTTCGCCAAGAGCGGTTGGATGCGGATGATGTCCGCCTGGCCGCCCTTTCGCCGCTCGGGGCCCGCGTAGCTTGCGTTCACGTTGCGGCGGCGGTCCGGTCCGAAATAAGTCTTCGTCTTAACGAAGGGGCGGGGGTTCGCCACGACGTTGAGGATGCGCTGATAGAGCGCCTTCGCCGAAATCGGCTTGGTGAGGAATTCGGTGACGCCGGCATCGCGCGCCGCGGTCACGCGTTTCTTCTCCGCATGGCCGGTCAGCATGATGATCGGCACGTACGGGTTGGCGTTGCTGTCCGGCTGGCGGATCATCTGGGTGAGTTCGAGTCCGTCGAAGATCGGCATGGCCCAGTCCGTGATGAGGATGTCGGGCGAGAAATGGCTGCAGGCTTCGAGCCCGGCGGCGCCATCCTCCGCTTCGTACACTTCGCGCGTTCCGAATCCATGCAGCAGCGTGCGCAAGATGCGCCGCATATGCGCGTTGTCGTCGATGACGAGAAAGCGGAGACGATTGAACTCGATACGGACCATGACGCAACTCGACGAGCGCAAAGCTCCCGACTCCTAAGGCGCGCGTCAAAGCTACATTTGGGCTGTTAAGGAAGGGTTTAGCATGCAAGCGCAACGGGTGGGCCGCTCGAGCCCTCGCTTCGACAACCCACAACTTCCCGGCCGATCGGCCATGGAAAACTCCGTTTTCGCGGGCACGACCGGGTATAATGAAGAACATGCGGAAGATGGTGTCGCGCGCGATGCGCAAGGTCCCCTGGTATGCGGTGATCGCCTTTTATTTCCCGGCCATCGTTGTGGCCCTGGGGGGCACGACGCTGTTCTCCGCCGCCCATCGGCACATTTTCGGGTACCCGCTTAATCTCGAGGCGCCCGTGGGGCGCTTTGCCGATGCAATCTGGATGCCCTCCATGGTTTCGATCATGGTGCTGGCCGCGGGCACCGCTGCCGTGGAAACCGCTCTGCTGCTGTGGTGGCTCGGCCGCCAGTTGATTCCGTGAGGCCGCCGGCGGCCGCTCGGGCCTTTCGACGGGATGAGGAAAAGTGCGGAGCGGTTTTCCACCCGCATCCCGCTCTAAGTTATGAGAATCGATCACGTTCATGATTTTGGATCGATTCGATCCAAAATCATCGCGATCTAGTAGCTGAACTGCTCGCGCAGGATCCGCTCGTCGAGGCTGTGCCCGGGGTCGAACAGCAGGCGCATCGCGATGCCGCGATCCATGCCGATGGCGACGGCGCTGACGTTGCGGACCTCGTCATGATCGGCGACCGCCGCGACCGGGCGCTTTTCCGCCTCGAGAATCTCGATCGCCACATGGGCGGTGCTCGGCAGAAGCGCGCCGCGCCAACGCCGCGGCCGAAACGGACTGATCGGCGTCAGGGCCAGCAGGTCGGCATTGATGGGAATGATCGGGCCCTGCGCCGACAGATTGTAAGCGGTCGATCCCGCCGGCGTCGAAACGAGCACGCCGTCCGCCACGAGCTCGGTCAGCCGCACGTTGCCGTCGATCAGGATGCGCAGCCGCGCCGCCTGATGCCGCTGGCGGAACAGCGAGACTTCGTTGAAGGCGAGGTGCTCGGCCTCGTGCCCGGCGGTGTCGCGGGTGCGCATGACCAGAGGGTGGATGACGGTCGTGCGCGCCGCCGCGATACGTTCCGGCAAGTTGTTCTCGTGGAACGCGTTCATCAGGAATCCGACGGTTCCGCGATGCATGCCGTAGATCGGCTTGCCCGTCTTGATGAAGCGGTGCAGCGTCTGCAGCATCAGGCCGTCGCCGCCCAGCGCGACGACCACATCGGCGTCCTCCGGCGCGGCGTCGCCGTAGCGGCGGGAGAGGCGCAGGCGCGCGTCCTCCGCCTCCGGCGAGGGGCTGGCGACGAAAGCGATGCGCGCTTGCGTAGGAGAGGGAGCGTTCATGGCGGCTACGCGTTTGGGCCTTTGCCGAAATTACTGGCTGCGCAATACCGGAATTTGGCGTCCGGGGCCATATGCGGGTTCCGGCGACGATTGGGCGGCGCCGCAGCGAAGGTCGGAGAAGTCATGGAGCGTCCGGTATTCATCTATGTCACCTTTCCCGCGCTCGCCGAAGCCGAGCGCGTCGGCCAGGCGATCGTCACGCGCCGGCTCGCGGCCTGCGTGAACATCTTGCCCGGCATGATCTCGCATTACTGGTGGGAGGGGAAAGTCGAGCGCGGCGAGGAGGCCGTGGCCTTGTTCAAGACGCGGGCGTCGTTGGCCGAGGCGCTCGCCGCCGCCGTCAAGGAGCTTCACAGCTACACGACGCCGGCGATCGTCACCCTCCCGGTGGAAGGCGGCGACGCCGCCTATCTCGCGTGGATCATGACGGAGACGGCCGACGAGGGAAAACGAGGCTAGCCAAGCGGGCTTGCTGGAAGGAACTTGCCAAAGGACTTTGCCAAAGGGCCTTGCCCAACGGACTTGGCCGAAGCCGTATTCCGGCGCGAGGGTCCTCATGCCGCGAAGGGCATGAGGACTCCGGCACGTGGAGCACGATCTCGAAAAGCGGAAACCGGTTCTCGGAAATGCATGCTCAACCGTAAGAACGGACGCGGGTCTCATTCAACGCGGTTGAATCAGGCCCTAGATCACGACGATTTTGGATCGAATCGATCCAAAATCGTGAACGTGATCGATTCTCATAACTCAGAGCGGGATGCGCGGAAAACCGCTCCACACTTTTCCTCATCCCGCTCTAGTTCAGCCGCACCTTCAGTCCCGCGTAAGCGCCGAATCCCGGCATTCGATACGAGAGAATTTCTTCGTACTTCACGTCGAAGATATTTTCCGCCCGCACGAACACCGTGGACCACGGCGTCACATCGTAGGACAGTGCTCCACGCACGATCGTCGCGCTCGGCAGATCGACCAGCGAGGTCGTCGTGGCGCCGAAGAGGAAATCCTTGCGCACGCCGTTGTAGATGACGCCGAGGGTCGCGCGCGCGCGATTGTCGAGGAAGCGCGCCGTCGCTTCGAGCGAGGCGGAATGCGGCGGCCGGCGCACCTCGATCACGCCGAGGCTGTCATGCGCGTCGGTGTAGGTATAGGTCCCGGTGATGGAGAGCCAGTCGGTCGGCCTCAGCGTCGCGGTCGTCTCGACGCCGCGACGCGTCGCCGTCCCCAAGCCGTTGACGTACATGAAGCCGGCCGGCGTCGTCGTCAGTTCGATCTTGTCCTTGAAGTCGGACGAGAAGTAGGTGACGTCGAAGATGAGGCCGCCGTTGAGAAGGGTCTGCTCGACGCCGGCGTCCCAGCCGATCGAACTTTCGGGAACGAGGGTTGGATTGGGCAGGTTGAAGGTCGAGCCGAACAATTCGAACACCGACGGATCCGTGATGCCTTTGCCGGTGCTCGCGTGGATGCGCGTGCCGGTCGTCGGGAATCGTTGCGAGAGCGCGAGCCGCCAGGTGGTCGCGTCGGCAAAGCCCGAGTTCCAGTCGTGGCGCAGCGCGCCGGACAGCGTCGTGCTCGTCGGAAGATCGAGAATGTATTCGCCGGCGAGGCCGGTACGCTCCTTCTCGTAGCGTGAGCCGTCGACGATGCCGCGATAATTTTCCTCGCGATGGTCGGCAAGGATCGAGAGCGTGTGGCTTTCGCCGCCGAACACGTTGGTATTCGCACGCAACGTCGACTTGTAGTCGACGCTGTTGCGCTCGCCGTCGGCGCCGAAGCTAAGAAGACCCGCGGAATAGCCGCGCAACTGTTCGTCGAAGTGCTTAACGTTGAAGTTTTGCGTCCAGCGCCCGTCGAACAGGTTGAGCGTCGCGCCGAGGCGGCCGGCCGTGCTGGAATACGTCGTGCGGTCGTTCGGCGCATCGATGACAAGGCCGTATGTCGCGGGGTTCGCCGGCGGGCACGCGAAAGTCACCGGATCGAAGATGCAGTTGAAGTCCTGCGGGTCGGTGAGGGCGGAGCGGTCCGTGTGCCGCACCACGCCCTCGAGGTTGAGTTGCGGCGTGACGTCGACGCCGGCCTTGGCGGTGAACGTCGTGGCGCGGCTGCCGTCCTTCTCCGAACCGAAGCGGGAGATATTGTAGCCTTGCGTGAAGTAGTCGCTGACGGTGATCGACCCGTAGGCCGGGCCGATGGCGCCGCGCACATTGCCGGCGAACGTGCCGGTGCCGAACGACCCGCCTTCGATCTTGGCCGAAGCCTGTGGGTGCGCGAGTCCTTTGCCCGAGCGTGTGATGATCGAGATCACGCCGGAATGGGCGTTGGCGCCGTAGAGGCCCGACTGCGGACCGCGCAGCACTTCGATGCGCTCGACGTCCTCGGTCGTCATGTCGGCAAAGTCGAAGCCGCCGTTATCGACCGCGTTCATTTCGATGCCGTCGATCTGCACCATCACGTGGTTTGCCTCCGCGCCGCGGATGCGCACCTCCGTGACGGTTCCACGCCCGCCCGACTGGGAAAGCGCGACGCCCGGAACCGTGCGCAGCGCGTCGGCGACGGTCTGCACGCCTTTGTCGCGCAGATCCTGGCCGCTGATGACAGTCACCGAGGCGCCGACTTTGCTTGCTTCCAGCGGCGCGTGATCGGCGGTGACGACGATGGCGGGCAGGGCGTCCTGCGCGGACGCTGCGATCGGAAACGCGGCCGCGATCATGGCGGCCGACAGGGAAGCGGCCATAGGCCGCCGTGATACGACTCTAGAGAAGAAGGGCGCGCGGGCCCGGTTCGAATGGATCATGACATGCCTCCGTCACGTTCGTTGAACGGGTCACGGAGGAGCGCGGCGCCGAAGGCACCGGAGCTTGATCGATGATCATTTCAGGTCGACTCACGAGCCGGCCCCCCGCAACGGTTTCGCATGTCACCGCTTGCGGTAAGCCGCCCCGATCACACGCCCCGTGTGCCGGAAGGGTGACGTCGCGTAGGCAGGTCTCCTGGCTTGCGGGTCACCACCTTTCTCCGCCTTCCCGGGCTTGCGCCCAGTGGCATTTTGGAGAAAGGCTCACCGCTTACAGTTGCGGGGGCAGCTCCGGATTTGGCCCATCCTTGCGGATAAGGCTTGCACCGAATTCCCTTTTGGCCGGCCGAGGCCGGCACACCTACACCGGTAACTACTCAAGGCGTGATGAGCCGCCGAGTCAACGCGCTTCGTACGCGCGTCCGTCCTGCGATGCGTAATCCTCGGGTACCGTTGCAGCGGCGCCGCAGGAACGGGCGATCGGCTCCACCAAGTTTACCAAGGTAACAACTAAATATTGTGTAAATTACATGACGCATGTCATGGTTGTTGTCAGGTTTTCATAGCGCCGGTTGCGGGGCCGCGCTCGACATAGAGCTGGTGCCGTGCCTGAACGTCTATTCTCGCTCCACAGTACACTTGAAGGACGTCGTTTTTCCCGCAGCGCCATGCTCCGGCGGGTGGTGACTTTCGACTGGGCGGCGACATCCTGCGGTCCGCTCGAGTCGTGGCCGGATTCGCTGTGTGTGGCTGTCCGGCTGATGCTGTCGGCCTCGACGCCGATGGGGGTGATCGCCGGCCGCGACAACGTCCTCGTCTACAACGACGCCATGCATGGGATTCTCGGCGACGCCTATCCGGATGCCTTCGGCGCGCCGATCGCGCGCGCGTTGCCGGCGGCCGCGGATTTCTACCGAAAAGCCCTCGGGCGCTGCGTTGCCGGCCGCGCGGCGGGCTTTCACGACGAGCCGCTCAAGATCATCCGTGACGGGCGCCCCATCACGGCGTGGTTCAATCTCGAATTCATCCCGATCCTCGACTTCGAATGTGACTATCTCGGCGCCATGGTGGTGGCGGCGGAGACGACGTCCCGCGTGCTGGCCGAGCGCGCGCTACAGCGTTCGGAGGAGCGCCTCACGGCCGCGCTCGGCGCTTCCGGCCTGGTGGGGGCCTGGGACCTCGATCTTCGGACCGGCCGGATGAGCGCCGACGAACGATTCGCGCGGCTTCACGGCGTCGACCCCGCGGCCGCCGCTGCGGGGACCGACAGCGCGCAGTTCACCAACGCGGTCCACCCCGACGACCGCGCCGGCCTCGCCGCGAAGATGCTCGAGATGGCCCACACAGGTCAGGAATTCCGCTGCCGTTACCGCGTGCTGCGCGCCGACGGCCGGGTGTGCTGGCTGGTCGCCTCGGGCAAGGTCATCGCCGACAAGGGCGGCTACCCCTGTCGGCTGCCCGGCGTCGTCGTCGACATCACCGAGCAGGTCGAGGCCGCGGCGGCGCTTGCGGAAAGCGAGTTTCGCTTTCAGACGTTGGCCGAGATGCTGCCGCAGATCGTCTGGAGTTGCGACGCCGCCGGCGCCCACGATTATTTCAACCGGCGCTGGTTCGAATTCACCGGCATTGCCGAACAGGCGATCACGTCGGAGACGTGGAAGGAACTGGTGCATCCGGAGGACTGGCCGCACGTGGACGCCGAATGGCGGCACTCGATGGCGACGGGGGAGACCTACGACATCGAATACCGGTTCCGCCATCGCTCCGGTATGTTCCGTTGGCTGCGCGTGATGGCGCTGCCGCTGCGCGACCGTGAAGCGAACATCGCGCGCTGGTTCGGCACCAGCACCGACATCCACGAGAGCAAGATGTTCTCCGCGGAGCGCGAGACGCTCGCCGCCGAGCTCGACCACCGCATCAAGAATATGTTCGCCGTGATCGGCAGCCTCGCCACCTTGGCGGCGCGGGCGGAGCCGCAGCACGCGGCTTTCGCCGAGCGGCTGTGCGCCAGGATCGCGGCGCTGAGCCAGGCGCATGCTCTCACCATCCGCGCGGCGGCGCGCTGCGAGGCGGCGCAATCCTTTCACGCCGTCGTGCGGGAACTGCTTGCCCCCTACGACGGGGATGCGTCGCGCATCTCGTGCAGCGGTGACGACTTCGCGGTGGGACAGGGGGCGCTGACCGGGCTCGCCCTGATCTTCCACGAGATGGCGACCAACGCCGCCAAATATGGCGCTTTGTGCCGCGAGCACGGCAGCATCGCGATCCGCACGATGCGCGCCGGCGATCGCTACTGTGTCGAGTGGTGCGAGACGGCGCCGGGGGAAGCGGCGTGCCCGCCGGCGGCCGAGCGGCCGCCGGGTTTTGGCTCGAAGCTTTTGATATCGACCGTGGAGCGGCGCATGGACGGGCGCATCGCGCGGGAGTGGCGCGCGCATGGGCTATGCGTCGCGCTGGAGTTCCCGCTCCGGTCTCTGCTCTGAGGGACGGCGCTTGCGCGCCGTCCGCCCATGGTTCCGCGCCGCCCGGTGTCGCCGGCTTACAGGCCGGCCTGCGTCACGAACTTGAAGTTCATGTAGGAA